>JBLNFC010000683.1:0-7832 GCA_050263355.1 Acidobacteriota bacterium | reverse complement strand
CCATCCTTTCCGTCGCATGCGGCAAAACCGGCTAATGCTGCACCGCTGACCACTGCGGGTCTTCCTCGGGAGCGACGATCTGCCCATCCCTCATATGAATGATGCGGTCGCCGTAACTGGCAGCTTCCGGATTGTGCGTGATCATCATCACCGTTTGCCCCAGATCTTGGTTGGACTGGCGAAGCATAGAAAGGACGATCTTAGAATTTTGCGAGTCTAGATTACCCGTTGGCTCGTCCGCGAGCACGATCGCTGGCTTGTTGACAAGCGCCCGCGCAAGCGCCACTCGCTGCTGTTCGCCACCCGATAACTCCGAGGGACGATGCTGCAGCCGTTTCGTGAGTCCCAGCAGGTCGGTGATTCTCTCCAGATAGGCCGCGTCGTTCTTGCCTTTTCGGCCGGCGATGTCTTCCGCGATCAGAATGTTGGAGCGCGCATCCAGCGTGGGCAGCAGGTTGAATTTCTGAAACACAAAGCCAATCTTGCGCTTGCGCATCGAGGTTCGCTCGGCGTCCGACAATCGTGAGAAATCGTCTCCATCAATAACGATGCGGCCCGAGTCAGCGCGGGTCAGCCCTCCCAGCAAGTAGAAAAGGGTTGATTTGCCACTGCCGGATGGGCCAACAATGCTGACGAACTCGCCGCGCTCTACGGCGAATGAAACCCCACGCAGTGCTTGGACTTCGATCTTGCCTACGCGATAGGTCTTGCGCAGGTTTTCCGCTTCAATGAACGAGCTCATCGCAGACATCGATATTACACGAAGCGAATGAGACCCGTTGCCGGCGCTCAGGCGACCTGGCGTTTTGCCGGAAGCCCCGCTGTCGTACGCTTGGGACCCCGTTTGCGGATTAACAAATGGCGAATGCTTTCCAGCAACTCTGCCGGAGCATACATTCCTTTTGGCAGGAAGACATCGGCCTGGGTGTCGCGATCGTAAATGCGAACCTTGCCGGAAAGCAGAATGGCGGGCGTTTGTGGCGAGATTGCCTTGATCTGTTCGATGAGCTTCGTTCCGTCGCATCCCGGCATGATCAGGTCCGTCAGCACCAGGTCGATTCCACCCTTGTGGAAGCGCTCCAGCGCATCCTCGCCGCGAGTGCACGCGATCACACGGTAGCCCCGAGTCTCGAGAAGAACTTTACGGATGGAAAGAGATTGTTCATTGTCATCGACACAGAGGATTGTTCTTTTCGGTTTCATCCGTTTCTCGGGGCGCGATAGAACCTCACCGAAGCCGGGGATGTTCGACCGCTGTTCTGGGATTTTTTAAACTGGAGAATTCAGAGCGAGAGGAATGCTAAAGCTTGATCCGGGTCCTGTAAAGTGACACCGATGCCAATGGGAAGATGTGACTATTGAAATTCCTTCAGGAGTGTGCCTGCGTCGTTTTTTCAGGTGCAAAACTGTTGTCCTCATCACAAGAAAACTTCTGCGCGCATAATTTCCACCACATTTCCTCCGACCCGCACGTTAATCACCCGGTTATCCTTCTTCCCCGCGCGCACGAAGATGTGACTGGGACGTTGCATCTCCACTCCTTGCTCGATCAACACTCGTTCATCAGGTTGTGCAACTCCATGCGCAGTCATCCAAGCGGCAGCGCACCCGGCGGCTGACCCGGTCGCTGGATCTTCGCCGTTATAAAAAAGCATACGGGCGTGCAAACGCGCCGAGGGAAGCACACCGCCCCTGGTCACGAAGTAGAAGAATTTCCCGTCAGCCTTATCAAGGTAGTCCAGGGCCGTGCTTTGGTTGATCTGCAATTTGCGCGCAATCTCCAACGATGCCAGCGGAGCTACGACGAATGCGACTCCGGTTGAGACTGTCTGAATCGGCAGGTCGGGATCGAAAGCCGCTACAGGCAAGCCACACGCGCTAGCTACCGCTTGCCGATCATGAATCGTCCCGAATTTCGGCTCCATTTGCGTCATCTCGCCAAATGACGGTTTGCCATCCTGATCTTCGAAGGTGACGGGAACCCGGCCAACCTTCAGGTCGAGAGCGATTTCCGGCGCCCACGTCTCGCCACGCAAAACAAACGCCGTCCCCAGAGTTGGATGCCCCGCAAAGGGGAGTTCCTCTTGGACCGTGAAGATGCGAACTCGCACGCCACGTTCCCGCTCCGTGCCTTTATCCCTGGGCAGGATGAAAGTAGTCTCCGAAAGGTTCATCTCGCGGGCGATTGCTTGCATCTGGTCATCACTCAATCCGGTTCCGTCGAGAAACACTGCCAACGGGTTGCCCTCGAGAGCAGTCGAACTGAAGACATCCACCTGCACCATCTGAAGCCGTTTCGCCATGAGTCCTCCACCAGTGGCACGATGAGAGCCACTGCTTTCGATGCTTGATGCTGCACGCCGGATTTGAATTTATCCGAACCAGCAGGTCTCTGATGTCAGCCCTGCTTTGTTTCGCGATGTCAGTGTTCAGCCACAGTTCCCCATCATCAAACGGTGACGGGCACGGTTTTACAATCTGTGCATGGAAATACGGCCGCTGACCGAGGCTGATGCCGAGGCTTTCTGGCACGTCCGCCGCGAACGATTAGAACGCGAGCCTCGCGCCTTTACCGAATCTCTTCGCGAGCACATGAGCACCACCGCGCAAGATGCCGTCGCTCGCTTGCGCGGCAGTTCGCCGGAAGGCGACTTCGTCGTCGGTGCCTTCGACCATGGACAACTCGTCGGCATAGCCGGTTATTATCGCGACAAAGGCGAGAAGACCCGCCACAAGGGCCACATCTGGGGTGTCTACGTCAAAGGAGATTATCGCGGCAAAGGCGTCGGCAAGGCCCTTATGGCGGAACTGCTGCTGCGCGTGCGCTCTCAGACGGGACTGGAGCAGGTCACTCTCGGCGTCTCCACCGACCAGCTTGCCGCTAAAAAACTTTACGAGTCGCTGGGATTTGAAGTCTACGGTCACGAGCGGCAGTCGTTGAAAATTGGCGAAGAATATGTGGACAAGGACTTGATGGTGCTCTGGATTCGCTGAGAGTTCTCGCGAAAGTCTCACTCCGCTTTTTGTTTTCTTGCTGCTGCTTTTCCTTTGGGCGTCAGCACCCCCAATCTGCGGCCGCTAGCCGAATCAGTGATCAATGTCTTCAGCCGCCGCTGCCGTGTTTCCTCCTGTTTCGCACTCACCACCCAGAACGTCGCCGTTCGCTGATACCACGGAGCTTGCGCGCGAAAGTATTCCCAGGCCACGCGATTGTTCTTAAATGGTTTTTCGTAAGCTGGAGGGAATTTCTTAGGACGTGACTCGAAGGAATACTTGCCGGAATCGCTCGTGCGCCGCTCGAATGCCTTCATTCCAGCCGGTGCGACTCGTCCTAGCGCGCTAAGTTCCTCAAAGCGACGACAGTTTACCGCGCTCCAGTAACTCTTCGTCTTGCGCGGAGTAAATCGTTGCACGTAGGTGCTCTGGTCAACGCTCTTGCGAACTCCGTCGATCCACCCGTAACAAAGCGCCTCTTCCAGTGCTTCACGATAGGTAATGCTTTTCTTGCCAGAACGTTGGTTGTAAAAGCCGAGCCACAGTTCCGTGACTCTGTCATGATTCTTCTCCAGCCACGTTCTAAATTCAGCAGCCGACTTGAAAATTTTAATCTTCACATCTGCTCGTTATTGGAGGTGTGCGGACGCGTTCGACAGGTGCGGCACCGGTGCTTTATTTGGGAGGTGTTCCAACCGTTCAGGGCGAGCGAAGCTCGGGAGCGCGTTGCACTGAGTATCCTCTGCCGCGGCCACTACCTGTCCCGCTTGCTTTTCCGTTGTCATCCCGAATTTTCTGTTGTCATCCCGAGCGCAGCGACGGATCCGCAGTCTTACTCGGCGTACTAAGCGGCCCGACGCGCCTTCTCTCGCAATGTCCGAAATGTGATCGAGTACCGCAAACTTTCCACTGCCGGAATACTGTGCTGGTACTGCCATCTCGCAACTCCGCGAATCAGGTACAGTGACCGCGGCTCGAGTATCTGCGAGACGATTCTTCCCTCTTTCTTGTAGGGCTTGAAGCGCATTCGGCAACTGCCTCCCACGGAGATGCCTATGACATCTCCAAACTGCGGCGCGTCACGATGCCAGCCAATCGGCGCACCCGCGCTGTACTCAGTCACAATGGCTTCCACCATTCGGTCCGCAGGCAACTCCGCGAACTTTGCAGCTCGCTCTCGCAGCGGAATAAGGAACTGCGGCATCTCATCAGCTCTGGTCGTCTTTCGTGTTCCGAAATCGTATTCCAGCCCGTACTCCACGATCCGCCGCCGCGCGATGTACCCGTGAAAATCGAAGCTTGCGAACGGCAGCGTCCCGAATATCTTCAGCAACTCTCTTTCCTCTTGCCCGGTCAGGAAATCCGGGGCGTATACAAAACCGGGCGGGAGTTGTTGCTGCCCCTCTGAATTCTTCATCATCACGTCTCTCGAGTGTGCCCGCCCATCACTGTCGCTCATCCTGATTCCCTTCGAGCAATAGGGCGTGCATTCTGCAGCCACTTTGTCAGCATCCTAGATGCAGAGTCCTGCAATGGAGGAAGTTCCCGACGATGCCCCGTAGATTCGGATTGCAAGTTCTGCTGCTTCTTGCGCTCCTTGTATCGCCACTCTTCTCTTCAGCCCAGGAACCTGCGTACGGGCGCCCGGAATCCCACGTCGGCATTGGCGTGAAGTTCTCGACCATGGGAGCCGGCATCGAAGCCGCCATCCCCATAACCTCCAACACCAACCTGCGTGGCGGCTTCAACATCTTCAGCTACAGCCGCGGCTTGGATAGAGACGGCATTCACTATGCAGGCGACTGGAGCTTTCGCTCGGTTCAGGCCACCTTCGATTGGTTTCCCTTTCACGGTGCCTTCCACCTCAGCCCCGGCGTGCTCGTGTATAAGGGCAACGAACTCACGGCGGTCGCCAATGCGCCTGCAGGCCAAACCTTCACCCTGGGCGGAACGACCTATGCCAGCTCGGCGGTTGATCCTGTGCACGGCAACGGCAAGATCGAATTTAACAAAGCAGCGCCCATGGTGTTGGCCGGATGGGGAAACTTGATTCCCCGCAGCGGAAAGCGCTTCAGCTTCCCGTTCGAATTCGGAGTGGCTTTCAGCGGTGCTCCAACTTCATCCTTATTTTTGGCCGGGACTGCGTGCGACGCGAGCCTGGTGAACTGCCGCGCCATAACCTCCGATCCAACTATCCAGGCCAACATCCAGTCAGAGCGTCGCAGAATCGACGACGACCTCTCAAGCTTCAAAGTCTACCCAATCGTTTCCATCGGATTCGCCTTCAACTTCTAGCCAAGTTCGACTATGGGTGCGGACACTCGCGTGGAGGGTCTCTTTGCGCGCGCTCTGCAATTGCATGTGGCTACCGTTCTGCCCCCGGCAAGATCAGCGAAATGCGCAGCCCTCCTTACCAAAGTCATAACCCGATTTCCTACTTTGGTAATTACCTTGTCCGAGCAATCAGCAACTACTCTCGACCGGGAGTGTTCGCATCAACATGAACAAGATTACGAACTCGCTCTTAGTCCTCGCAGTGGGCGGAATGATGTTGTCTGCCTCTGCCCAAACGGAAGCTACCGCCGGCCCCGGCGCCCACGATCCCGGACACCCGCGCGTCAACCAGGTGAACCGCCGTCAGACTCGTCAGCAGAAGCGCATCGCTCAAGGCATCAATAACGGTTCGCTGAACCCCAAAGAGGCCGCCCACCTCGAAAAGCGCGAAGCCGGTGTCCAGCGCCAGGAACAACGCGATATGGCAAAGCACAACGGCCATTTGACCAAGGCCGAGCAGCGCCAACTTAACCGCCGCGAGAACCGCATCAGCCACAGCATCTATCGCGACAAGCACAACAATAAATAAGTCTGATCTCTTCCGCTCCGAAACAGCCGCAGCTTCAGACTGCGGCTGTTTCTTTTCCCGCCACTCCTCTCCGGCCGCTCTGAGCTAGGAACTATCTTACAAACTTCTTTGGAACAAATCCGTTTTGACAGGGTGCGGCTTCAGCTGCGCCGCTGCGAGCCGGCACAAATTCTGGGCTTTAGCCCGTGAGGGAACTTCCGCGTTTCTCTAACGCAACAGAAAGCCCCCGCGGACCGTCGTCCGAAGGGGCTGTTCTTGATTCAATTGTTATGAGCTACACCGTTCTCCTAACAATTATTGCTTGGCCACAAATCTGACAGAACTTGTAACCAGGAGATCGTCTCCTTCTTACATCATGCCTATCCCGTGACTACGGCGCAAATCAAATTACACCGTTCGCACTCACCGGCGTTCCGCATCGGGAATACTCCCGTTCTGTCGAATCCACCATCCCATCCCAGTTCTCTGCGCGGTGCCCGGCTCGACCAACGACCAACGACCAACGCCCAAGCCACTCTCTATTACTTCACTAGACAAAGCATACAACCAGTGTACAATTGCGCCACGTCGGTTCTGGATCGAGAGCTTCACATCTCCCCCTTTTCGTCGGCCAAGTAATTCATAAATTCGGGCATCCTACCGGACGAGCCACCCTCTCCGGAATCGCTATGCACAAAGAGGACTGATGCAAAAGCAAACCACCACGTGTGTCTGTCTCCTGTTTCTTTGCCTTGCTGGGCTTGCGCCATCACAAGCGCAAACCGCGGCAAAAACCAAACCACCCGTTTACACCTACGTCGCGCAATGGGAAGTGCCTCGCGCCCAATGGGCCGACATGGTCAAAGCTGACGACGCGGATCGCCCCATCCTGGACAAGCTCGTCGCCGACGGCACTCTCATCGGCTATGGCGCCTATACCAACCTCATTCACCAGGAAGGCGAACCCACGCACGGCACATGGTTCTCCGCCACCTCCGAAGGCAACCTGCTGAAAGCGCTCGAAGCCATTTACGCCCAACCCGGATTGGTCACCGCCCCCGTTCAAGGCGCCTCCAAGCACTGGGACCAGATCCTCACCGGCGATGTCTACAACGCCAGGCCCGGCAAGTCCAACGACGGTTATCTCACCTGGTCGCGTTGGGAAATCAAGCCCGGTGCTATGCGCGGCTATACCGATCTGGCCAAGAAAGTGGTTACTCCGGTCCTGGAAAAACTTCTGGCAGACGGAACCATCACCTCATACGGACAGCTGACGGAGGATTACCACACGCAGGGGATCGGCGTCCTATACGAGTACTTCACGGTGCCGGACGCCGCCTCCATGGACAAAGCCAACAAGGCCCTCGAAGACACTTTCAACAACACTCCCGGGCTGGGTGACGCCGTCCGCGGCTCGACGGAGCGCCAGGGCCATCGCGACTTCCTCACCCGCCTGCGTTTCATGGTCAACAAGTAATTCGCGTATCCCCATCCTTGACGTGCTCGTCAGGGATGGGATTCCATGTTCGCAGGATGACCTGCAGCTGCCATCGCACTCGCCTTACCTCTACTGTGCACCGCTCGGCTCGAACAAGGCTGTGAACTTGGGCGGAATGCCTACGGCAAATTTGAAAATCACCTCACTCCGACCTAACTCGAAACACTTACGAACGCATCAGCTTTCTTTGGAATCATGCGAGTCCCGCCCGTCTCTCTTTCGCATCCTTTGTCATTCCGAGCGGCTTCCGCCGCGAGGAATTGCTCTGAAAGGAATCAGGTTTCATGCTTGAACGCCTCGCCCCTTCTTGAACGCTTGCCTCTTCGTGGAAGAGCGGCGCTTCAGCGCCGCGTAACTGTGCAGAATCGATGAGGGCTTTAGCCCCCGAGCAATCTGTATACTTTTCACGGGAGGTCCCATGCCAGCCATCACTCTGGTCAACTGTTTCGAAGTTCCCGCCGGACGCGAGGACGAGTTCTTCACCCTCTGGAAGCAAGT
>JBLNFC010000682.1:0-9274 GCA_050263355.1 Acidobacteriota bacterium | reverse complement strand
TAATTCGCTTTCCAGCAATCCGGTAGGAATGGCAGCGCAATTCAGCTTGATGAAGCTTTCGTTTTTGCGCTGGCTCATGTTATGGATTGCGCGGGCGATCAGTTCCTTACCAGTTCCGGTCTCGCCAAGGATGAGCACCGTAGCATCGCTGCGGGCTACGGTTCGTGCCTGCGCCAGCGTATTTTTGAGCGCCGAACTCTCACCAATGATCTCCTCGAAGTTGAGTTCAGTGCGGATCTCATCTTCCAGATAGAGTTTCTCCTCCGCGAGTTTGTTCTTGAGCTCGGCAATTTCGCGATACGCACGCGCATTCTCCAGGACAATGGCCAGATGTGTGGCGATCTGATGAAGCAGTTCGCGATCAGCGGTTGAGAACCCGACCTCTTCCTTTCTGCCAACATTCAGGGTGCCGAGAACACCTTTCGGAGTAACTAAAGGAATGCGGTACAGGGCTTTGATACCAGCGCGGCGCATGTCTTCGGTAAGACTCGGATTCGAGGGCATAAGATTAGTTGCGTTCAGAATGCGAGTCTCGGACGACAGGGCATTGCTCCTCGATGCAGACGTGCTGCGCTCCGGGGAGGGGTGCTCGCTTGTGCTGGCATCTTCCGGCCAGGAATTTTGCGGCAGCGGATCCTTGGGATCATAAAGGTCAACATCTGCGAAGTCGTGAGCTACCACTCGCGCCATATGACAGGACAAGATTGGAAAAAGTTCTTGAGGACTGAGGCTGGAAGTGAGCGAATTATTGACTTCCAGCAGGGCTTGCAACTTTCGTTTTTCCTCCTCCAGGGCCTGACGCGTAAGAGTGTTGTCCATAGCCATAGCGACGAGGACGGCCACGCGCGATAAGAAACTAAGCTCATTCTGCCCGAATGCATCGGCCTGAACGGTACCCAATCCAAGCGTGCCGATCCGGCGTTGGGGAGTACTAAGTGGAAGGGCGCAATAGGAAAGCATGCCCCGGCTGTGAAGAAGATCGAGTAATTCTGGGAAGCGCTGTCCATGCTGCGATTCCAACCAGACAAGAGGCTTCTGGTTCTGCCACACCCATCCTGCGACTGAGTGATCGATTTCTAGTTCGAGGGGGAGGGGAGGGCTGCCGGGTCCCTGCCATAACTTTAGGACCATTTTGTTACGAGCTTCGTCGTAAAGAGAGAAATTGATGGAGTCAAAAACTACGACACTCTTCAGACGCGTGGCTAACTCGCTGAGCAGGTCGGGTAACGCGCCTTCATGAGCTAGGGTGTCAGCCATTTCAAGCAATGTCTCGTATCGGCTGACAGCAGTGTCCGAGCGGAAATTTGGAGTAAGTTCAGACTCCGGGCACATTTAGGGTCCCAAGGGGCGCGATTCAGTCATTGTGACCGCAAGGCAACAAAAAGCTTCAACTTAATTTTTCTTGTTCTAAATTCAGAACAAGAGTTGCCTCGAACCGCAGAGGTGCGCAAACAGCTCGTGGGAACGAGAAGCGCAGGGACGTCGCTCTATCGATCTCCTATAATGATATGTGATGGCTCGTGGCTGGGAAAGCAAATCCGTCGAATTGCAGCAAAGCGACCTCTCAGAAAAGGAGTCGAAACCCTCTATTCGTCTCACTCCTGACGAGATAGCCCGGCAGCGTGAGCGCGAGGGATTGGCTCTGTCCCGGAGCAGAATCCTGCAGCAACTGGAAGCCGCTAAGAATCCTCGACACCGCGAGATGTTGCAGCAGGCATTGGACGATCTGGACAATCGCCTGGCGGGACTGCGAACTTAATCCCTGCTGGCAGTAAGCCGGCGGCTGGCCATCTTAGCCAAGCAGAGTTTTCGAATAACGTATAATGGTGCGTTCATGAAAGCATACGTTTACGTTTCCCTGAAGAAGAGTGTTCTCGATCCCCAGGGCAAAACCATCCAGGGTGCTCTCAATAAAATGGGATACAAGGGCCTGGAGGCAGTACGCCAAGGCAAGTTTTTTGAGATTACGCTGGACGGCTTGGATAAAGACCGCGCGCAAGCGGAAGTAGAACGCATGGCGCGGGAAGTCCTCACCAATCCTGTGATTGAAGAATATCGGTACTCCCTCGAGGACTAGTCCCATCGTAAGTAACCGCTGAATATTCGCCTTTAGGCACCCCGGCCGTTTTCGGCGATAATAGAAACCCCATCCCCCTGACAACCTAAGGAGTTGGCCATGTGCGGCATAGTTGGATACGTGGGCAAAAAACGCGTCGTGCCCGTTATTTTGGAAGGCCTGAGAAAGCTGGAGTATCGCGGCTATGACTCGGCGGGAATTGCCGTCGCGGGGAACGGCGAAGGACTCCAGATCCGGAGAGCGGAAGGAAAGCTGCGCAATCTGGAAGAAGTGATCCGGGCAAAGCCGATGGATGGCACCTATGGAATCGGACACACGCGGTGGGCTACGCACGGCCGTCCTACAGAAGAGAACGCGCACCCGCACCGCGATTGCACAGGCCGCATTGTGGTGGTGCACAACGGCATAGTCGAAAACTACGTGGTCCTGAAGAAGAAGCTGATCGAAGAGGGACACAAGTTCACCACCGAAACAGATACGGAAGTGATTGCGCACTTAGTTGAGAAGCATTTCATCAAGGCCAGTAATGGTCATCGCCCATCTCTCGAAGAAGCGGTACGCAAGACCGTCAAGGAGCTAAGCGGTGTCTTTGCGCTCGCGGTGATTTCGATCGATGAACCGAACAAAATCGTAGCCGCGCGACAAGGGCCGCCGGCCGTGATCGGATTGGGCAAGGACGAGTATTTTGTTGCTTCCGATGTGCCCGCAATTCTTTATCACACCCGTGACCTCTTCTTCCTGGGCGACGGCGATTTAGCCGTGATTACCCAGGGAGGAGTGCAGCTGACCGATTTTGATGGCAATGCGATCGAACGAAAAGTCCAGCATGTGACGTGGGACCCGATCATGGCGGAAAAAGGCGGGTTCAAGCATTTCATGCTGAAGGAAATTTACGAGCAGCCGCGATCGGTCCGCGATACCACGCTGGGCAGGGTCTCACAGGAAACAGGGCACGTTTTCCTGGACGAGATGCAGATTTCTGATGACGAGTTCAGGGCGGCGAAGAAGATCAACATCACTGCCTGCGGCACCAGCTGGCACGCGGGCCAGGCCGGCAAGTTCATGATCGAGAGTCTGGCGCGTATCCCGGTGGAAGTTGACTATGCGAGCGAGTGGCGCTATCGAGATCCGATCATCGCTCCGGAGACGATCACGCTGGTGATCTCGCAATCGGGCGAGACTGCGGACACGATTGCCGCCCAGCGCGAGGCCAAAGCACGCGGATCGAAGACGCTAGCCATCTGTAACGTGGTCGGTTCCATGATCACGCGAGAAGCGGCGGGGACGATCTACACCCATGCCGGACCCGAGATCGGTGTGGCTTCGACCAAGGCCTTTACCGGACAGCTGACGGCCTTGTACCTGTTCGCGCTTTATCTTGCGCAGGTGCGCGGAAAGATGACAGTGGAGCAAACCCGAGCAGCCGTGCAGGAATTATTGCGGATTCCCGGTAAGTTGGAGACGCTGCTTACTCACGATGAGACTTGTGAGAACTTGGCCAAAACCTACGTCCGGGCTCAGGATTTCCTCTTCCTCGGACGTGGCATTCACTACCCCATTGCTTTGGAAGGGGCGCTCAAGCTGAAAGAAATTTCGTATATCCACGCCGAAGGCTATCCGGCGGGGGAGATGAAGCATGGTCCGAATGCGCTCATTGATGAAAACCTGCCGGTCGTGATCATCGCCACTCGCGATTCGAATGATCCCGGCTCGATGGTCCGATACGAAAAGACGATTTCCAATCTCAAGGAAGTGAAGGCGCGCTCCGGAATCGTGATCGCGCTCGCCACGGAAGGTGACGAAGAGATCAAGGAAGCGGCCGATCACGTGATCTACATACCCCCAGCCCCGGAAGAGTTGTCCGCGATACTGGAGATCGTGCCGCTGCAATTGCTTGCCTATCACATTGCGGTGCGGCGCGGCTGCGATGTAGATCAGCCGCGGAATCTCGCGAAATCGGTAACTGTGGAATAGGCGGAGTCTCAGCCGCCAGTCTTCAGTCTTCGCTCGAGTTCCAATGACAAGCTTCTAACGCGTCCACACGGGCTTGCGTCGTGGGAGCAGTTCACATCATCTACCTAAGTGATGGCTCCCTTCCAGACCCATACGGCCAGGCTGGTGCGCTCTGTGCCCCTGACCAATTTCACCAAGCACCTCGAATTCGAGGTTTCCGGCGTCTCTCACTTCGGATTCGTAGCCGGGCAGTGGCTGTCGGCCAAAGAACATAAAGCCGACGGAGAGGAGATCACTCGCGCTTACTCGATCGCTTCTCCTCCGAACGGTTCCAATCGCTTTGCCTTCTGCCTGAACCGTGTGGAAGAGGGGTTCATGTCCAATTTTCTATGCGACCTGGAGCCTGGGGCCGAGGTGCCGT
Organism: Acidobacteriota bacterium; assembly: GCA_050263355.1. Taxonomy (GTDB): domain Bacteria; phylum Acidobacteriota; class Terriglobia; order Terriglobales; family Acidobacteriaceae; genus Gp1-AA122. Next base: position 4,823 of record JBLNFC010000682.1, on the reverse strand, counting down.
TTCAAGGGCCGTTCGGCAACTTCATTTTGCGGCCGCCCATGCGCGACACCCTGTTCATTGCCACCGGCACCGGGATTGCCCCGTTCCGCTCCATGCTCCATTGGGTTCTGGCCGATCAGTCGCGGCACCAGGGTCGGCAGCTCTGGCTTCTGTTTGGCAGCCGCACGGAGAAGGACATCTACTATCACGACGAGTTCTTAAGATTGGCCTCGGATCACCCTAATTTTCACTACTTGCCTAGCCTTAGTCGAGGCGGGCCGTACTGGAGTGGTCTTCGGGGATATGTTCAGGAGCATGTGCCCGGGATTGTGGGTCAGCGTACCGATATGCACGCTTACATCTGCGGTCTTAAGAAGATGATCACGACGAATCGGGATCTTCTGGAGGGACTGGGCTGGGATCGCAAGTCGATCATTTATGAGGCATACGACTGAAGAGCCTCAGCGTTGCCGGTGTCAGGCTCCAGTCGTCGGGCCTGAGTTATCCGCCTGCGCCTTGCGTGGCCCTTCCTCACTACTTCCTCCTGGCGCTACCCCTCACTTTGACCCCGCCTGGGCTGCATGGCGCCCTCGCTGTCGTAAGCTACTGAGCCAATTCGGAATAGCCGTCGAGCGAAGCCGGATATCGGCTTCGGATTTCTGCAACCGCAGTCAACTCAACGACATCTAAACATTGACAATGAAAGACTCAAGTTCTATTATTTAGCCGTTATAAATGCAGAGTTGACGGCAATCATCATTGTTTTGAAGCACTTACAAGTTTAGGAGGACCCGAATTATGGGCAAGATTATCGGTATTGACCTTGGAACCACGAACTCCGTTGTGGCGGTGATGGAAGGTGGCGAGCCTAAGGTCATTCCCAACGAAGAAGGTGGCCGAACTACCCCTTCGGTCGTCGGTTTCACAAAGACGGGCGAGCGATTGGTGGGGCAAGTGGCCAAGCGCCAGGCGATCACCAATCCGGAAAACACGATCTATTCGATCAAGCGTTTTATGGGTCGCCGGTACGACGAAGTTTCCGAAGAAATGAAGATGGTGCCCTTCAAGGTCGTGCAGTCGGGCGACCACGTGGCCGTTGTTGCGCAAGGCAAAGAGCATACGCCTCCGCAGGTTTCCGCCATGATCCTGCAGAAGCTCAAGAAGGCCGCTGAAGATTACCTGGGCGAATCGGTGAACGAAGCGGTGATCACGGTTCCCGCGTACTTTAACGATGCGCAACGCCAGGCGACGAAAGATGCCGGCAAGATTGCCGGGCTCGATGTGAAGCGCATCGTGAACGAGCCTACCGCGGCAGCGCTGGCCTACGGTCTCGATAAGAAGAAGGACGAGACCATCGCGGTTTATGACTTCGGTGGCGGAACGTTCGACATTTCCGTGCTGGAAGTTGGCGAAGGCGTGATCGAAGTGAAGTCGACCAACGGTGACACTCACCTCGGCGGTGACAACATCGATCAGCGCATAGTGGATTGGCTCGTGGATGAATTCAAAAAAGACGAAGGTCTCGATCTCCGCGGCAAGGGCAACGAGATGGCTATGCAGCGACTGCGCGACGCAGCTGAGCGAGCCAAGATCGAGCTCTCGACCACGATGGAGACCGAGATCAATCTGCCGTTCATCACGGCCGATGCGAGTGGGCCGAAGCACCTGGTCAAGAAGCTGACCCGGGCGAAGCTCGAGTCGATGGTGGAAGACATCATTCAGCGCTCGGTCGGACCGTGCCGGCAAGCAATTAAAGACGCAGGTGTGACGCCGGACAAGATCGACGAAGTGGTGCTGGTCGGCGGCCAGACCCGTATGCCTCGCATACAGGCGCTGGTGAAGGAACTGTTCGGAAAAGAGCCTCACAAAGGCGTGAACCCGGACGAAGTGGTTGCGATTGGCGCGGCCGTTCAGGCGGGCGTGCTGGGTGGCGAGGTGAAAGACCTGCTGCTGCTCGACGTCACTCCGCTGACGCTGTCGATCGAAACCCTGGGCGGAGTTTCAACGCCCATGATTCCGCGCAACACGACGATTCCGACTCGCAAGACGGAAACGTTCTCAACCGCGGCCGACAGCCAGACGTCGGTCGAGGTTCACGTGCTGCAGGGCGAACGTCCAATGGCAGCGCAGAACCGCACCCTCGGCAAGTTCCACCTGACGGGATTGCCACCGGCTCCACGTGGCGTGCCGCAGATCGAGGTAACGTTCGATATCGATGCCAACGGCATCCTGAACGTGACCGCGAAGGACATGGCCACGCAGAAGGACCAGAAGATCACGATCACGTCGTCTTCGGGTCTCAGCAAGGAAGAAGTGGAGCGCATGGCGAAGGAAGCCGATGCGCACTCCGCTGAGGACAAGGCAAAGCGCGACGAGATCGAGGCCAAGAACCAGCTCGATTCCATGGTTTACGGCGTCGAGAAGATGCTGCGCGAGCACGGAGACAAGATTTCCGGCTCCGAGCGCGGCGACGTTGAAAATGCCGTGGCCGATGCGAAGAAAGCGCTCGAGTCAAACGACAAGAGCCAGATGGAAAAGGCGCGCGAGCGTCTGACCCAGGCTTCGCACAAGCTGGCTGAGCAGATGTATAAGGCTGCGCAGCCCCAGGGCGCGCCGGGTGAAGGCCCGACGCAGGGCGCTGGCGCGGGGCCAGGTGCCGATGGCGACGGTCGCGCTCAGAAGAAAGACGAGGGCGTGATCGACGCCGAGTACGTGGATGTCGAAGACAAGAACTGATCGCGTAGCGGGCGTCTGAGCCCGCCCCGATCATCCCGAGCATAGCGAGGGATCTCATCAAGGCCACGGATTGGCACGGATAACGCGGATTGGGTCCGCAGGTCGGTGCAGAATTCGTGGCCTAGTTTTTCAAGAATTGATTGGGCCGAACCCAAGGGGAGATTTAAATTGCAATTTGAAGTGAATGGACAACCTTATTTCTTAGCATTTGTGGAAGAGGAGCGGCGATGGTTTGTTTTCGCGCCCACCACCAGCGGAGTGCGTCGCATTCCGGTGTACGTGGATGCACCCTCGTCCGCCAAAATCGTGCTGGCAGAGGAAGGCAAGCCGACGATTTCAAACTAAAGCGAAATGAAGCTCCGCTACCAGGATCCAACTGTCATCCTGAGCGGAGCTTGGACTCGCGTAGCGAGGCTAAGCGCAGTCGAAGGACCGCGACAATCGCTGCGGTAAGATGAACGCAACAAGGCATTCTCACAATTGGCTTGTAGTTTTCTCAGCAGAATGACAGAACTAAACTGAAGCAGATAGCAGAATGGCAACCACAACCAAGAAAGACTATTACGAGACGCTGGGAATCAAGAAGAGCGCGTCGGCCGACGAGATTCGCAAGGCTTTTCGCAAGCTGGCCCGCAAATATCACCCGGACGTAAATCCGGGAGATAAGACGGCCGAAGAAAAGTTCAAGGCGATCTCGGAAGCCAACGACGTTCTCAGCGATCCCAAGAAGCGCAAGATCTACGATCAGCTGGGATTTTATTCCGACAACATCGATCCGGCGGCGGCCGAAGCCTATGCGCGAGGCGGACCCACCGGAGCCGGTGGTTTCGGTGGCTTCCCGGGCGGTCAGCCAGGGCAGCCTGGAGCCGGAGGACAGGGCGTCCACTTTGATTTTGGCGGATTCGATTTTTCCGACCTGTTCGAAGGCGGCGGCCGAGCCGGCAAGAAATCAACTTCCGCCGGTGGAGGTTTCCGGGACATCTTCTCCAATATCTTCACTGGTCGAGGAGGCGCGGCAGCACCCCAAGAAGGACCGGAGCCGGGTTCTGACCTCGAGTACCAGGTCAACGTGCCATTCTGGACATCGATCCGCGGCGGCGTGATGCGTCTGAATATTACGCGCCGTGATGTCTGCTCCAATTGTCACGGCAACGGCTTCATCGAGCACCCGGGCACCTGCCCGGAGTGCAAGGGAACCGGCCAGGTTACACAGACCGGTGGACGCATGAAATTCAATGTGCCCTGTCCGCGCTGTCAGGGCACGGGAAAAAATGTTTCCAGCTGTCCGACGTGCGGCGGACTAGGCACGGTGGATAGGACCGAACCCCTCGAAGTCCGTATCAAGCCCGGCACGCGGGATGGCCAGCGCATCCGAATTGCTGGTAAGGGAAACGCGGGACAGCGTGGCGGACCCTCGGGGGATTTGTACGTAATCATGCGAACCGGCGATCACCCGGTCTTTCATCGGGAGGGAGACGACATCCACCTGAGCGTGCCCGTAACGGCGACCGAGGCAGCGCTAGGCGCCAAGGTCGAAGTGCCCACCATCGATGGGCGCACGTTGCTGAAGATTCCTCCCGGGACGCAGTCGGGACAGAAGTTACGGCTGCGAGAAAAAGGCGTACCTTCGGCCACCAAGGACGGGTTACGCGGCGACGAGATCGTGGAAATCAAAGTCACGGTTCCCATGCCGCGCGATGAGAAGACGAAGGAACTTTTGCGCGAGCTGGCGCGGCTTAATCCGGAAGATCCACGATCAGAACTGTGGAAACAGGTGGAGGGGTAAGTTCGAGCAGTTTGATCGCATGGGCCAAGCCAAGCATGGGCAAGGGTTACGATCGAGTTCGAGTGTAATGGCCTGTTCTCAATAGTCATCTCGGACTGTTTGCAAGCACGTTCATCTTATCTGTTCGCAAAGAGACCTACTGAAGCCTACGCGGAATTTGACTGAAAACTGGCGGAAATCATCGCGTTGAGTAACATAGCAGGATTCAATACAAGCGCTTCAGCTCGCGTTGAGACTCGCGAATGTTGATGATGAATAGATAGACAACCACGGGGCGCACTATGGCCCACGGCTACCGATCCGTGATTTCATTTTCTCGATA
>JBLNFC010000681.1:0-2838 GCA_050263355.1 Acidobacteriota bacterium | reverse complement strand
CCATGCCCAGAAATCCGAATGCAACCAGGCCAAATGCGAATACAGGAGCCGCAACCATCAGCGCGCCCAGGCCCATCGTACTCATGTAATACCCGATCGACATTAGCGCTACCATGGAAAGCCCAAGATAATAGCCAGAGAAATTGCCGGAAACGAAGCCCGACAAAATTCCCAGCGACGCTCCACCTTCCTGAGCTGAGGTCACAACTTCACGGACATGCCGCGATTCGGTCGAGGTAAACACCTTCACGAGCTCAGGGATAATGGCTCCGGCCAAAGTTCCGCAGGAGATAATCGTCGCCAGTTTCCACCATTGAGAAGGATCGCCACCCAACCCAGGAATAATCAGCTTGGAAATGATGTAGGTGAGAACGATTGAGACCACGGAGGTGATCCACACCAGCGAGGTTAGCGGCGCCTCGAAGTTCATTTTGTCGGAGTGCGCGTATTTTGCCTTTGCAATCGCGCCATTCAGGAAGTAGGCGGCTGCGCTGGCCACCAGCATCATGATGCGCATGACGAAGATCCACACCAGCAACTCGACCTGCACCGTGGGATCTTTGACCGCTAGCAGAATGAACGTGATCAGCGCCACGCCGGTCACGCCGTAGGTTTCGAAACCATCCGCGCTCGGCCCGACCGAGTCACCCGCATTGTCACCCGTGCAATCAGCGATGACGCCCGGGTTGCGGGCATCGTCTTCCTTAATCTTGAAAACGATCTTCATCAGGTCCGAGCCGATATCGGCGATCTTGGTGAAGATGCCGCCCGCAATACGGAGGGCCGCTGCTCCCAGAGACTCACCGATGGCGAATCCAATAAAACACGGTCCTGCGTAATCTCTGGGCACGAACAGCAGGATGACCAGCATCATCAGCAGTTCTACGCTGATCAGCATCATGCCAATGCTCATGCCGGCTTCAAGCGGAATCTGGTAGATGGGATAAGGTTTCCCCTTGAGTCCTGCGAAGGCTGTCCGGGAGTTCGCGAAGGTGTTCACCCGGATCCCGAACCACGCGACGCCATAGCTGCCGCCAATGCCGATCAGGCTGAAAGCCAGAATGACGGGCAAAGTGACGGCAATGGGCTTGTCAGGGACCGGCGACAACACACCGAAGTAAAGAACAATAACTACCGCAATAAAAATCCACAGGAACAACAGAAACTTGCCTTGGGTGACCAGATAGGTCTTGCAGGTTTCATAGATCAGTTCCGATATCTCGCGCATCGAGCGATGCACCGGAAGGTTTTTAAGCCTCGTATAAATAGCCAGGCCGAAAAGAAGACCAAGGACGCAGAAGATAATTCCGATTAATAGAAGCTTGTGGCCATCGACGCCGAGAAACTCAACCGAAGACAGGTCAGGCAGCTTTAGGCTGGCCTCACCACCGGCTTCCGAAGCAGGTTGGGCCAGCGCGCCAGCCGCACATACCGACAGCAGCGCCGTTATCGCGGCACTCATCTTCGCAAAACGGCAGCCCAGGTACGCAATTCGAGCGAGCCATGTGCGCATAGGAATTCCTCCAGGAACGAGCTTAGTCAGGAATGACACGTGTTTCGATTTATGTCTCCGAACGAGTCGGCCCGGGCACTTTGCAGTACCGGGAGAGCGTACTTTCGGAGTTCCGAACACGCTTCCACTTCAAGACTTGACAGGAGTGCTGAGCTTGGCCGCGTCGGACAAGTTTCTGCGAGGCTAAAACATCGAAAACAGAACCCCGCACAAAACCAGCTTTTATAGCATGTTAGACCAGGGTGGTCAAACCCATCCGTCACTCGACGAAGTGAGCTGCAGCGTCGCCAAGCCGTTGATTTTCCTCGGCAAGCTGCCGCCGCGGCGTCCCGAAAATTCAGCTACTTGGCAGACCGGGCCGGGGGACTTGTCGCCTTAGACGCCTGGCCAGATCCCTCTTTTAGAGTTCTGATTCCATCCACCGTCTGGTTATCGAAAGTTTCGGTCGATCCGTTCGGCCAACGTACCTCCAACAGATCAATCTTGCTCGCCCCGCCCAGACCGAAATGCAGGCGCATGTCGCTATTCGAGATATAGCTGGACCCGCTGCGCACTTCGTTCACCAGCATCCGTTTCCCAACCTTCAACGTGACCCTGGCGCCGATCGCATCGCGATTCGACCGGGTGCCTACAAGCTTGAGCCCAACCCAATGATTCGCCGAGCGCGCGTCATTGACCAGCAGTGACGGCTTCGCATTTACATTGCTGATCAACACCGATAGCTTTCCATCATTCCACAGGTCCCCCACCGCCAATCCCCGCGCCGAACTCGCAATCGTGATGCCCGCTCCCGCACTCGACGACACGTCCGTAAAAGTTCCGTCCCCATTGTTGTGATAAAGGATGCGCGGTTCCTCGTAGCTGCTGCCAAGATGATACTTGTCGACTTCGGGATACACATGGCCGTTGGCCACGATCAGGTCAGGCCATCCATCGTTATCGAAGTCGAAGAACATGGTTCCCCACCCCAGATACTGGGTATGCAATCCCAGTCCAGCTGAAAATGTGGCGTCGGTGAAGGTTCCATCTCCGTTATTCCGATAAAGCGTTGAGGTATCGTCGGAGAAATTTGTCTTGAAAATATCCAACCGGCCATCGCCATCGAAGTCTGCAACTGTGGCCCCCATCCCGGCCTGTGCGCGACCATCTTCGTTAAACGCGGCACCCGCAGTCACGCCGACATCGGTAAAGGTACCGTCGCGATTGTTGTGGTAAAGAATACTGGCTGTGCTGTCGCAGGCCACGTAGATGTCGGTCCAGCCATCGTCATCGAAGTCCAGAGTCGAGATCCCGAGCGAGTAGTACCCGTCAGCGCGATCAATGTG
>JBLNFC010000680.1:0-2572 GCA_050263355.1 Acidobacteriota bacterium | reverse complement strand
ATATACCCGCCGGCTTTCGGGATCCCGACTCACGTCTGCTGCCGATTCAACCCAAAAGTCATGAATCAGCTCCGGCACAGGGTAACCGTTCTGCGCGTAGAAGATCGCAGCCTGAAAGATATCCTTCCACGGAGCTTTGCCGAAGCGTGTGTGGAGTGCGTCCCAACCAGCAACGGCGCCGGGTACGGTCACTGTGTCGATGCCTTCTTCCGGCATAGAATTAGCATCTTTCGCTTTGATGTGCGCGACAGTGAGCGCTTGAGGAGCCCATCCACTGGAATTCAGGCCATAGAGTTTGCCGGATTTCGCGTTCCAATAGATCGCGAAAAGGTCGCCCCCGATGCCATTCATCATGGGTTCGGTGACGCCGAGTACGGCATTGGCCGCAATCGCCGCGTCGACAGCGGAACCCCCGCGAGCCAATATCTGAGCACCTGCTTGCGAGGCGAGCGCGTGACTGGTAGCAACGATTCCGAACTTGGTCACAACCATGGACCGGGCGTGAGAACGGTCCTGGGCGAACGTAAGGGGGATTGAGAACTGTAACAGCAGCATGAACAGCGCAAACACACGCATTCGGAAGCCTCGAGGAATTGGAAGTGCGCATTGTGCGGTGCACGTCAACAACTGTCAAGTAGGAAAGCCTCGGCTCACGATGGTTGCGAAGCAACTAGCCAGCGGCGCTGCGGCAACTAATCTCTGTGCCGCGGTGGATTCCTTATCCCGTGCCCACGTTGGGGACGTTGGCCGTCCTGGTGCTGGCATTCCTCGCGTACTTCCTCGGGCAACAATACGTAAACCGCACTACCTCGGAAGGGAAGGAACACTATCGCCGACGACAGTTCCTCACCACGACTGTCGTGATCGGTGCGTTGGCCATCATTCTGGTTCTCTGGGCGCGCACCTTGCAGCAGGAGGGAACTTTCCTCGGGCTCCTTGGAGCCGGGCTGGCGATCGCTCTGCGGGAGCCGCTGCTCAGTGTGGCTGGCAGAGTGGCGATCTTCGCCGGAAAAATGTACAGCGTAGGCGACCGCATACAGCTGGAAACCATGAGCGGCGATGTGATCGATGTGGGTTTCTTCTACACACGGATGATGGAGATCGGAAATTGGATCGGCGGTGAGCCAGGTCAGCGGACGTATCGTTCAGCTGCCTAACTCAAAGATCTTCGGCAACCCCATCTTCAACTACACGCAAAACTTCAATTACATCTGGGATGAAGTTGTGCTGCCAATCACCTATAGCAGTAATCTCGACAGCGCGACACGCATCCTGGTGGACGTCGGCGCCGAATACACAAAGGAATACTTGAAAGGCGCCGAAGCGCAACTGGAGAAAATGCGTCAACATTTTTGGGTGCCGAGCTTCGAACTGAAGCCGCAGGTCTACGTGACCGTGACTTCCAACTGGGTGCAACTCACCATGCGCTACGTGGTGGAACCAAAAAAGCGGCGCAGCGCCAGCAGCTTTATCTACCAGGAAGTCTTTCGGCGAGTGCAGGGGAGCAAGGACATTACGATTGCGTCCGAGACGATGGACTTGTCGGTGCATCCACCGAAAGCGGCGTAAGGATCATCTGGATCATGCGTGGTGCGGGTTTTTCCTGCGATGCGGCTTTCCTATATAATCCAGAACGTAGCAACCCACCTGCACGATTGCGCCCTTAGCTCAGTTGGATAGAGCGTCTGGCTACGAACCAGAAGGTCGGGAGTTCGAATCTCTCAGGGCGCACCATATACATCTTTCGTAATGGCAGTTACGCGGCAGTCGCGATTTCGCCTGTTCAGCGCTTTGCGGACATTGAATCTGAAGGGGATCTGAACGATGGAGAGATTAAGCTGTATGCGTCAAACTTCTGAGGAACGGCAGCAAATGCCGTAGCGCTGCCAGAGCCGGAACCACGGGCTTTGCGCGTTCATCTCGTCGTGCCTTCGATTCGCAGCTGAGAGGTCACTCTGGTTCAGAGGCCTGTTGTCGGGCGCCGCAAAGATGCGCTCCAGCCACTCGATTTCGGCAATGGTTTGTTCAGCGTCCATCCCGTCTCAATATCCAACATAAGCACAGTAAAGGTCAAACTGACAGAAGTAATCGCCTAATGTACGGAGCACCGGTACGGAGCGGCAATCCGCCGGTTCGATGGGCAAGCTCTGCTGGTCTTTTTATTGTGTGAAACGGCTTCTGCGGAACGGGGCAACCGAGTTCAAGCGCCGCTCATTTCCACGAGCTTGGCCACGGTGTTCATGTTGCGAACCGTCGCGGCTGCGCCTTCCAGTGGAAGCTTCAGCTTTGAACGGCCCATGCCTTCGGGGTAGTAGACATAGATCTCCCGCTTGCCCGTTTGCACTTGCTCGCCGCCGGGTGCGACGACATTTTTCATTAGATTCTTTGGTGGGGCGTCGGTCAGGAAGGCCACAGCGACCCTGGCCGGCTCTTTATCTGGAAAGGGATTCTTGCTGAGGATGGAGCGCATTTCCGCCGGCGTTCTGACCATCACATTGATTTGCTTGCCCATCCTGGCGGCGAGTGCCTTTTCGAGGCGCGATCGCACCTGCTCTTCAGAACGCTGGCTCTG
>JBLNFC010000679.1:0-13551 GCA_050263355.1 Acidobacteriota bacterium | reverse complement strand
CCAGGCACAGTCTGGCCCGCAGAAACCGAAACAACCGTGGGCGCATTAACTTGCCCACCGCCGGTGCCTCCTCCGCCCCCGCCACCCGTATTGCCGCCGGGATTGCTACTACCGCCTCCGCCGCCGCAAGCCGTCCACATGGCTATCGAGACCATGATCGCCAATCCTAAAGCAAATCGAGACACGAAGTTTTCCCCTGGAATACTCTCGGTGTAACAGTTGGATGCGCTGCCGTGCACGAAATGTTGTGAACCCCAGGTTCAGATTTGTAGCTGGTTGACCACTTAATTTACCACTATTAACACAGAATCCCGCTCATTCTGACCGCAAGCGCGCGCGCGAAGAATGACGGAAAGTATGTCCTCGCACCAGATGCACCACCTCTTCGGCCAGATTCTTGGCGTGGTCACCGGCGCGTTCAAAGGCTTGTGCAATCAGGAGAATGTGGAAACTGTCGCTGTCGCGCTTACGAGAAATGCTCTGCAGGTGCCGCCGGAAAATGGCATGACACGCCTGGTCGATATCGGAATCCTTCTGTAACACGGTCGCCGCGGGTTCTTCATCGAGAGCGACGAACCCTTTGTAGATGTGCTCGAGCATTCTCAAAAGGATACGTGTCATCTCCAGCAAGACACGCACATCCTCTTTGGGCAGTGCCCTCGATAGATCCTGGATGTGTTGCGCTCCTGACCAAAGCAGATCCCCGATACGCTCCAAGTCGATGATGAATTTAAGGCACGCGAGCAGTTGCCGCGCCTCCGCTTCAGTGACTTCCGTGATGGCTGCGGGCAGTCCCTCATCAATTTCGCGCTCGATGTCGTCAAGTTCTCTCTCGCATTGCTTTACCGCTACATAAGCGATGTTCGAGGAGTTCTCAATGTAGTCGCGAACGTTGAAAGCCGAATCCTTCGCGATCAGGCATGCGCGCTGCGCCAGTTCCGTCATCTCTTTGGTGGAATCCTGGCGGCTTCGGGTCGTGCGCTTCATCGAATGCTGTCTATGAGTTTACCCTCTGGGTCCCGCCAGTGCTCTGTGGAAATGAGCATTCACACTCCTTTAACACACGTGCTCTAGTCTCGAAATGGGCAATTAAGCCGATGGCTTGTATGCACTGGCTCAGTCGTACCCGTCTCGGTGGCAACAGGGTTTGCGTCCTATGCGGAAACTGGTTTTTTTGATTGAGGACGAAGCGGACATCGCCAGGTTAGTGCGCCATCACCTGGAGCAGGCGGGTTATGGAGTCCGCGTTTTTTACAATACGACCGACGTAGTGCGCGAAGCTGAGGAGTTGCGGCCTGCACTCTTCCTGCTGGATATCATGGTCCCGGGCGGCGACGGCCTCGATCTCTGCCGCAGGATTCGTCAGAATGCCCGTATCGGTGCGACACCCGTCATTTTCCTGACTGCCAGAGTCGCAGAGTCAGATCGCATACTCGGACTTGAGCTCGGGGCCGATGACTACATTACAAAGCCGTTTAGCCCTCGAGAGCTGTTGGCGCGTATCAAAGCTGTGCTGCGACGGTTCGAGCGGCCCCTTGCACCTACCGTGACCAAAGTGGGAGAAGTGGAGATCGATAGCGGCGCCATGACCCTCGCCGTAGCTGGCAAACCTGTGACCACCACCGCCACCGAATTCAGGCTGCTCGACTGCCTGGCTCGGCATCCCGGCCGCGTCTTTACTCGCGACCAGTTGCTGGATGCAGTCTGGCGAGATACCCAGTTCGTTACCCCGCGCTCAGTCGATGTTTACGTACGCCGCTTGCGTGAAAAGATTGAGCCCGATCCGGAAAATCCTCGATACCTGCGCACGGTGCGCGGCGCCGGCTACCGTTTCGAAGTGCCCAGGCCCGAAGCACCTCGGGTATCTGTCAGCAGCTCAAGCTGACGCGGGACAGCCGCTAATCCCGGCGCCGCCGATCCCGAGGGCGCCGATCTACGGGCCGTCGATCATTAGGTCGCCATCATCAGGCCGCCGATCATGCCTTTTTATACCGTTGTCATCCTGAGGTTATATCCCGTTGTCATCCTGAGGGCCTTCAGGCCTGAAGGACCTATGCACTTCAACGCAACTCTCCGCTCCTTTTCATTTCGAACGCCGGTGGAAGAGCGGCGCTTTAGCGCCGCGTACGCGTGCAGAATTAGTCGGGGCTTTTAGCCGCGAAGAATCGGCTTTTGCCTTCCAAACCGATCTCGGCGGCCAAGCGCTCACTGAAGAGCATCAAGGCCGCCGTAAACAATCCGCCTGTTTCACTGCTGCACCTCGAACGCCCACGCGGAGTTGAACATCAAGCCATCGCCGGTGTTCTGACTAATGCTGCTGCCGGAGAACTTCTTGTCCTTGTTAATGGGGCGAAGCGCGATGGCGTATTCTCCGGGCGCGAGAGGACTCGAAGGCTGCATCTCGTACGTTCCCGCAGCAAGTTTCTTCGATTGACTGGCAATCCGCTGCTCAATGAACGAAGAGTACATTCCCCAGTCCGCTGCGGAGGCTTCCAGAGCGTCTTGTTTGGCTTGAGTCGCCCCTACAAGGCGGAAGTTGTTATTGGTCGGCTCCAGTTTGAGAAGCACAGGCTCATATTCGTCCGCATTCACGCCCGGAATGCTTTCGTAATGAACCTCGAATGCAGGCTGCGCACTCCGAAGGACTGTCTCGGACTTCTGGCCGGGTAACGCCCAGACATGAGTGATAGTCGGCTTCCGGTGTCCTAGAAACCCGCCCATTGCCATGGAAGCCGGGCCCATCATGGACGCTCCCATCATTGAACCGCTTCTCATAGCCGCCATAGAGCCGGCCTGAACCGCCATGGACGTCATTGCCTGACCCAGTGCTCCGTCCATAGCTAGAGCGTTCAGATTGGACGCCTTGGTTTTGGTCTGTGCGATTTGCGTCCGACCACTTGGAATCAGCTGCTTGTTCCCTCCCTGAACCAGGGTTACAGACGGCTGGCCTGAGTTCGCGGCTGGCGCTGCAGCCGCTATTGGCGCTGCTGGAGCGGCCGCTGGTGCAGGAGCGGCTTTACTTTGCGCCTGCTGCTTATTCGCGGCAAGCATGGCGTCCATGATATGGCCGCTGACGGCGTTCTTCTTGAGAGCGAGCAGAGCGTTGGCCGAGACATCGAAGCTGGACTCCTGCGACTGGATAGCCGAGACGATTGTGCTCTCCCCCAGCCCACCCTTGACCATGGCAACTACGTCTTCGTTGGTTAGTGGTTTCGCCGAATTTTGCGCGGCGGACAACGGGCATAGACCCAGAACGACAGCGACGATGGTCGCAAACAGCGTATTCTTGAACATGGAGTTTCTCCTCTTAGGCGGGTTCGGAGCGGGGCTCTTCTTCCCTGTTCAGAAACGCGAAATCTCTGGGCAGATCGGCTCAACAATTGTCAGGAAAGTTTAGCGAGGCGGACCTTGCCGGCCCGGCTTAGGCAATTCTTTATCCCTCGCGGCGTGAGGCCCGCTGTTAGAGAAGGCGAGGCGACTAGGCAGAGGTCGGCACTTCGGTGCTCAGCCGAATCACTGGGGCGGAAGTGTCGGCCAGCTTCAACTTGGGTTCCCGATTGATGGCCTGCAGAAGCTCGCGCGTGACTCGGTCATCGATTTCCCCTGCCTTTTGCAAACTGACAGGGAACTTGATGGAAACTTCGAGACCAGCGCCGGTAAAACGAAGTCGTGCTCGTGGTTTAAGCGAAGTTACCGAGCCCGAGCTCAAGACGCGCTCCAGATGAACGCGCTGTCTTTCCATCTCGTCCTGGTAGTCCTGGAAAACGCTCTCTACGACGGCCATCAAGCGCTCCTCGACGGCGTGGTAGTCGCTGTGCGGCGCCAAGGTGAGGGTGACCTCGTGCCAAAGAAAGCTCGTCCCGGGAATCTGTTTGAAGAGTCCGGAGGTCGGTTGGAAGACAATTGAGTTTGAGAACGCGACAACCCGGCCGGTAGGTGAATCGCCTCCTCCCGCGAGTTCCATTAGATGTATCCTCACAAGCCCGACCTCCACCACTTCGCCAGTTACTCCTGCGATTTGCACTCGGTCGCCAACCCGGATTCCAAACCGGCCAATCAGAAAGAAGTACCCTGCGATAGAGAGGATCACGTTTTGAAGCGCGACGGCTACGCCTGCGGTGATCAGGCCCGCGAAAGTAGCGACCGACCCGAGCTGGCTGGCGAAAGCAAAAGCGACAACGATGGCGATCACGAACCAGAGAACAATCTTGCGCAACAGCAGGAACTGGTAGCGGCGTCGAGGATCGTGAACGTAGCGGAAGATTGTCCGCCGCCAAGCCTCCGCGAACGCGTATACCAGGAGCAGGGCGAGCGCCAACACTCCCAAACGCACCAACAAGCCGCGGAGTTCAGAGCGGGAACGACTCTTCAGCGCTGCCTGCCAGTTGCTGAGATTAGCCCGGTAAAGGCCCAGCAGGACGCCTTGCTTGCTCAGAGGTAGCATCGCGGCTGATATTTGTTTGAACTGCGCAGTAAGCACCTCCAGTTGTTGTTTCTGGTCCGCAAATTGGGTCGCGTTCTTAGCTAAGTCCGCCTGGTTCGCGATCTCGTCACTTTTCTTCGTGAGCTCCTTCAGATCAGCAATAACCGGCGCGCGCAGCTTCTTAGCCGTTTCAGTGAGTTCGTCCGTCGTTCGGATCGAGTCTTCCAGCACACGGATTTCGCTCGATAGTGTCATCAGGTCGGCTGTAAGGCCCCATATTCCTGAGGGCGCGGTCTTGGTGCTCGGCCCACCTGCAGCGACTTCAGCCGAGTGACTTACAGCTTGACTGTCTGCAGACGCGTTCCCTTGCCCATTCGTTTGCGCCGCACTGGCCACAGGCACCGACCGCGCCAGTGCTTCGATCTGGGCTCGCAGCCCGCTTGCGCCGACTCCCGACGCGCTGGCTCCACTGACGAACTCAACCATGCTCTTCAGCGTGTCGCGTCGCACCTGCACCAGATCTAACTCGCTCTGTGTCTCCGCAAGGTTATTCTTCAGGAGTTGTCGTTGCTTGCCCGTCGCTCCTTCCAATTTTTGGCGTAGACCATCGATCTCTCCCTGAAGTTCTTTGGTCTGCGTATCGAATTTCGCGGAGAGTTGGGCCAGCGATTGATAGCGCGCTGCAGCTGTATTCTGGTTGTCTGAGGAGTTGGCTGAGCCCTGTTTGGCGATCGCCGGAGCCTCCGCCCGGGCGAATTCGAATGCCAAACGCACGACCTGGCCCGCCAGCTGCCGATTGTCACTGAGCACAAGTACATCGGAAGGCTCGTTAGCAACTTCCTGCTGCTGAAGGCCTTGGCGGTACCAGGTGATTGTTTGGTTTAAATATTGGATGATCGCATTGGCATCGGTCTGATTGTTTTGCTGGCCATGCACGATCGCCGCAAAGGTGCTGGCAATGACGACCGCAGCAGCGGCAAATCTTCCATACCGCAGCAGCCGACGCGGCTGCCCTCCAGGGTTTTTAAGGATATTTGTTGAACGGGTGCGATGCATTCCGTGGCCGTGCTCCCAGTTTAAATGATGGGACAGACACACGGAGCGCGGTTTCCAGTGTTGCAGGAATCAGTAGTGCACAGCCGGTCGCGGCTGCTTACGCAGTCGTAATTGCTGCGATCCGCTGAAAGACGCCAGCAACTACGCGATCGCAACGAACCGCGGGGAACGGGAACGCCTCCGTTAACTGGTTGCCTGCACGTTCGGAGATGATCTTGCGAAGCGCGCGGCGTGCTCTATGCAGCCGGACCTTGACCGTTCCCTCGCTCAAGTCGAGCGCGCCGGCCACGTCCTCGATGCTCATTTCTTCGACATCACGCAGCATGAATACAGAGCGATACGACTCGGGGAGTCGACAAATGGCCTGCTCCAGCAGTTCACGCAATTCTGCATTCGCCACTTGCTGCTCAGGTGTGTGTCCGGGAGCTGCGAACATTTCCATAGGGTCTCCGCCCATGCTCTCGCCGAGTGCAGGCGACGAGAAGCGCTGGTTGCGCCGGATGCGAGCGAGCGCCTCGTGTACGGCTATTCGCGTCAACCAGGTGCGAAATTGCGAACGGCCGGCAAACTGGCTCAGGTGTTCATAAGCGCGGACATAGGCATCCTGCATGACATCTTCGGTCTCCGCATCATTACCCAGAATGCTGCGGACTACCCGGTATAGCAATTGATTGTGGCGGCGCATAATGACTTCGTATAACGGTGTGTCCCCTGCCAATACCCTTTTCACGAGCTCTTCGTCCGGCAGGTTTGTCAGTCCTTCCAGCATCAACGTTCCGGGCACGTGCGCCTCCGTTTATCTAAAGAGCTTGGATGATGGGAAAGGTTACAACGAACTTGCGCGGGCGATAGCCGAGACAAAGGTTACTTTCGGAACGGGTTGGCGGGCAGTAGCACGCAATTGCCATTGAATAAGGTAAGTACCCGGAATATGGTGAGCCTAAAGCAAGCATAATTCGCGTCGGTCGGTGTTTGTGAAGCGCTCGGTTCCTAACAGGCATTCTGTCCAGCTACGCATACTGCTGGAAACGCGGAGTTGTTGGCCGCATTTAGCCGCCATTTCGGCGCTTAGTTTGCTTTCCCTACCCCTGACGTTGCTCTCACCGATCCCTTTAAAGATTGCAGTAGATGGTCTTATGGGGAAGCCGGCATTGCCTCCCTCCCTGCAGCGCTTCCTGCCGGCCAGCTATTCGCACGGCTCCGCTCTGGGACTCGCTATCGGCCTCTTGGTAGCACTGGCCATTCTCGTAAACTTGCAGGGGCTGCTGGGCTGGTGGCTGCAAACCTATACCGGGGAAAAACTGGTATGGAACTTCCGGGCTCAACTGCTGAACCATGTGCAGCGGTTGCCCCTTGCGTTCCATGATCGATACGGAGCCAGTGACTCGGTCTACCGCATTCAACACGACGCACCCGCGATCCAGTACGTCGCGATCCAGGGCATCATTCCTTTAGTTACCGCGCTATTCACGCTCATTGGCATGATCTACGTCACCGTGCGCATTGACGCGCCCCTGGCCCTTATCGCGCTCGCGATCAGTCCACTGCTCTTTGTGCTTTCGCTGGGTTCCAGCCGACTGGTGCGCCGCCGATCACGCGAAGTGAAGGAGTTGGACACGTCGGCCATGTCGGTCATTCAGGAAGTCCTGGGGTCCATCCGCCTGATCAAAGCTTTTGGGCAGGAGAGCCGGGAGCACGAACGTTTTGTGCGGCACTCCAGTTTGCGCATGTCCGGGCAAGTAAGGCTTTCGATGTTGCAGGCTACTTTCAACGTTCTGGTAGGCCTCACGATTTCTCTCGGCACAGCAGCCGCGCTCTACATTGGTGTGAAGCACGTGCGTGCCGGACTGCTTAGCGTAGGATCGCTGCTGGTGGTGATGACCTACATTGCCCAGGTATATCAACCTCTGCAACTGCTCAGCACAAAGATGACCGACGTCCAGATATGGTTCGCGAGTCTGGAACGTGCGTTCATGCTGCTCGACCAGGTGCCCGAAATAGCCGAAGCTCCCAATGCTCGTCCTTTGAAACGAGCGCAGGGCACCTTCGAATTTCGTGATGTTTGCTTCAACTATGACGAGAGCGGCCACGGATTGCAGCACGTCTCTTTTGACATACCCGCCGGCGCTCGCGTTGGCATTGTGGGCACTACGGGAGCAGGCAAGACCACGCTCCTGAACCTGTTAATGAGGTTCTATGATCCCACGTCGGGACAGGTGTTGCTGGACGGGCGCGATCTGCGTGACTACAGGATCGCCGATTTGCGGCGACAGTTTTCTGTTGTGCTGCAGGAACCGGTTCTGTTCGCGGCGAGCATCGCGGAAAACATCGCCTACGGCAAGCCCGACGCTACCGATGCGGAAATCATGGCTGCGGCCCATGCTGCAAGCTCGCATGAATTCATCAGCAATTTGCCTGAGGGGTACGAAACCCGCCCGGGCGAACGCGGCATGCTCCTGTCCGGCGGAGAGCGTCAGCGCATCTCACTCGCTCGTGCCTTCCTGCGCGACTCCCCCATCTTGATTCTTGACGAACCCACGAGTTCCATCGATGGAAAGACCGAGGCGCGAATCCTGCAGGCAACCGAAGACCTGATGCGCGGACGTACAACGTTCATGATTGCGCACCGATTGAATACCCTGAAAAATTGCGATCTCATCCTCGTTCTCGAAAATGGGCATCTTTTGGAAAAGCGCGAAAGCCTGCCCGAGGTGTTTGCGGCAAGCGCTGCGAACTAGCTCTCCCGCTCGTCCCTTTGCATTCTCTTTGAACAATTTTGATGATCCCCTCGCATAGGGCGTCGATCCAATTACTTGGACCGAAGCCATGACCGACACTTCTCTGGCCAAACAGGCGTTCGAGGGACTTGCAAAATTCCTGATTGCGCTGGCAGCGCTGGTCTTCGTGCCTGCGTGGTCTTTGAGCTACTGGCAAGGATGGATTTTCTTACTCGTATTCGCAACGGCGGTGATGCTCATTACCGTGCATTTCCTCCGCACGGATCCGGCCTTGATCGCGCGCCGGCTGAGAGTCGGTCCGGCGGCTGAGAAAGAAACCAGTCAGAAACGTATACAGGCTTTCGCCAGCTTTCTGTTCGTTGCTCTAGTGGCTTTCCCTGCGCTTGATCATCGTTTCAACTGGTCTCACCTGCCGCCTTACCTGTTCTTGTTGGGTGATGGATTGATTGCTCTTGGGCTCCTTATCGTATTCCTGGTCTTTCGCGAAAACAGTTTCACGTCGGCAATTGTCGAAGTCAATGAAGAGCAGAGGGTGATATCCACTGGCCCTTATCGGTTTGTGCGTCACCCAATGTATGCAGGCTCACTGATTTTTATGGCCGGCATCCCCATCGCGCTCGGCTCATCGTGGGGGCTACTACTCTGTATTCCCATGGCGGCAACCCTGATTTGGCGCTTGCTGGAGGAGGAGAGGTATCTCTCTCTCAAACTGCCGGGATATAGTGCGTACCGGACGCACACGCGCTTTCGCCTGATTCCCGGAGTTTACTAGGGGTGTGGCACGGCCATCGCGTGGTTCAACACTCGTGCACAGTCCTGTGCGATGGCCCAATCTTCCTGTGCGTGAATAACCAGTACTCGTATCTTCGAATGGGTGGCCGAGATTTCCTGATCCCTGCTCGTGTGCGCGTTCTTTTCCGAATCCAACTCTATTCCGAGGAAGTGCAGCCCGGAGCAGGCCGCAGCCCTCACTGCGGACGAGTTCTCGCCTATGCCTGCGGTGAAGACCAGAACGTCAGCCCCGCCAAGAACCGCAGCCATCTGAGCAATTCCCTTTCTGAGTCGGTGGACGAACATATCGAAGGCCAGCTGGGCTCGTTGATTGCCGCTCTGCGCCGCAGCTTCGACTTCCCGCATGTCACTGGAGATACCAGAAATGCCGAGCAGGCCTGAGCGCTGGTTCAGGATGTCATCGATTTCCTGTCCGCTAATTCCGGTCTCGCGCAAGAGATATGTCAGAATTCCAGGATCGATCGAACCCGATCGCGTTCCCATCATCAGACCTTCCAAAGGCGTAAACCCCATGGTGGTGTCCACGCTTTTACCTCCCGCGATCGCAGCCAGCGAACATCCGTTTCCTAAATGACAACTCACGATCTTCAGCTGGGAGATATCCCGGCGAAGCATTTGAGCCGCGCGCTTTGAGCAATACTCGTGATTGATGCCATGAAACCCATAGCGGCGGATTCCCTTATCCTGCCACTCATAAGGACCGGGGTAGAGAGCGGCAGCCGGCGGGATAGTTCGGTGGAAGCCCGTGTCGAAGACCGCGACTTGCGGAACTGACCCGACCACGCTCTCGATGGTCTCGATACCTTCCAATTCAGCGCGATTATGAAGCGGAGCAAAGACTGCTGCATCCGCGATTGTCTTCTTAACCTCAGGCGTGACGCGGATCGGCTCTTTGAGCTTGGGCCCGCCGTGAACAATGCGATGTCCGACCACTTCGATCTCTGAAGAGCCCTTCAGAACACCAGTTTCGCCAGTCCAGAGAGTCTCGAGCATCCTCTCGATCGCACCTTGCCGGTCACCTACGGAAACCTCTCTGTCAGTCTTGGTTCCTCGTGAGTTGCGGACCCTCAAAACGGCCGAGCCCTGGTTCCATTCAATTTTGGCTTCCCACAAGGGCAGTTGTGGATCACGCGTAAGCGCGCCCCTAAGCTCGAACAGCGCGCTTTTCTGGCTGCTGGAGCCGGAATTGAGGACCAAAACTCTCATCGCTTAGTAGGGCCACTTCCAATCGCGAATTTCCGGCATGTCTTCCCCATGTTCATAGATGTACTGCTTATGCTCGACAAGGCGATTACGCAACCACTGCTTGAAATGGCCTCCAATGCGCTGCAGCCGCGGGACGCGATCTACAACATCACCCGCGAGGTGATAACGGTCGAGATCATTCAGCACGGTCATATCAAAGGGCGTAGTCGTAGTTCCCTCTTCTTTGTAACCGCGGACATGGAAGTTATCGTGATTGGTGCGCCGGTAGGTCAACCGGTGAATCAGCCACGGATATCCGTGGTAGGCGAAGATCACCGGCTTATCGACAGTAAACATCGAATCGAAATCGCGGTCCGACAAACCATGTGGATGTTCGCTCGATGGCTGAATCGTCATCAGGTCAACCACGTTGATGACGCGAATCTTCAGATCCGGAAAATGCTGGCGCAGAAGGTCGACTGCGGCCAGCGTTTCCAGTGTTGGAATGTCGCCCGCGCAGGCCATTACGACGTCCGGCTCAGAGTTATTGTCGGTGCTCGCCCACCCCCAGATCCCAATGCCATTAGTGCAGTGAGCAATGGCCGACTCCATGTCAAGCCAGGTCAGCGCTGGCTGTTTCCCTGCCACGATCACATTTACGTAGTGACGGCTGCGCAAGCAATGATCGCCAACGGAGAGCAAGGTGTTGGCGTCGGGCGGCAAATAAACGCGAACCACGTCAGCTTTCTTATTCACCACGTGGTCGATGAATCCCGGATCCTGGTGCGTGAATCCGTTGTGATCCTGGCGCCACACATGAGAGGTCAGCAGGTAATTGAGCGAAGCGATGGGCCGGCGCCATTCAATGTCACGCGTCACCTTCAACCACTTGGCGTGCTGGTTAAACATCGAATCGATGATGTGGATGAAGGCTTCGTAACAGGAAAAGAAACCGTGACGTCCTGTTAATAGATATCCTTCGAGCCAGCCTTGGCACATGTGCTCGCTCAGCATTTCGAGAACGCGTCCGCCAGGGGAAAGATTTTCATCCGTTTTCAGGATGGGCAGAAGCCATTCTTTGTCCGTAGTCTCATAAAGAGCTTCCAGCCGGTTGGACGAGGTTTCGTCCGGGCCAAACACGCGGAAGTTTTGAGCATGCTCATTGAGTTTCATCACGTCGCGAAGAAACTTGCCCAGAACGCGCGTAGCCTCTGCGTAGTCGACTCCAGGCTTTGGGACAGGCACCGCATACTGCCGGAAGTCGGGCATGATCAGATCTTTCAGCAGTACTCCGCCGTTCGCGTTCGGATTTGCTCCCATCCGCCTATTGCCCTTGGGTGCCAGTTCCGCCAACTCTGGTATCAGAGAGCCATTGCGGTCAAAGAGTTCCTCCGGCCGGTAACTTCTCATCCAGTCTTCCAGAACCTTCACGTGCTGCGGTTTGAGTTGAAGGT
The DNA here is from genome assembly GCA_050263355.1 of Acidobacteriota bacterium. GTDB lineage: Bacteria > Acidobacteriota > Terriglobia > Terriglobales > Acidobacteriaceae > Gp1-AA122. Next base: position 1,903 of record JBLNFC010000679.1, on the reverse strand, counting down.
CGGCAACGGGAACCTGGTGGGCGCGCCACGTGCCTTCCACTGGCTTACCGTCGACCATCTTCGGACCAGTCCATCCCTTCGGGCTGCGCAGAATGATCATCGGCCAGATCGGCCGTGTGCTGCCGCCGTTGTTCCGGGCTTCCTGCTGGATAGAGTGAATATCCTCGAGGATCCTGTCTAACGTGCTGGCCATCAACTGATGCATTGCCTCAGGCTCGTGCCCCTCGACGAAATAGGGTTTATACCCGTAGCCCGTGAATAGGCTTGTCAGCTCTTCGTCAGACATGCGCCCGGGAATCGTGGGATTTGCAATCTTGTACCCGTTGAGGTGAAGAATGGGGAGAACAGCTCCGTCACGGGCAGGATTGAGATATTTATTGATATGCCAGCTAGTCGCAAGCGGTCCAGTTTCGGACTCGCCGTCTCCCACAACGCAACAGACCAGCAGGTCAGGGTTGTCGAACGCTGCCCCGCAGGCATGAACCAGCGCGTAGCCCAGTTCTCCACCTTCGTGAATGGATCCCGGGGTTTCAGGCGCGGCGTGACTTGGAATGCCTCCCGGAAACGAGAATTGCTTGAACAGCTTCAGCATGCCATCTTCATTCTGCTGAATGTTGGTGTAGAACTCGCTATACGAGCCTTCCAGGTAAGTATTGGCCACCATGCCTGGCCCACCGTGTCCAGGTCCAGCGATGTAAATGCAGTTAAGGTCGTGCTTCCGGATGATGCGATTGAAGTGCACGTAAATGAAGTTCAGCCCGGGCGTAGTGCCCCAATGCCCCAGCAGGCGAGGCTTGATGTGCTCGAGTTTCAGCGGTTCCCGCAGCAAAGGATTGCGGTAAAGATAAATTTGTCCAACCGAAAGGTAGTTAGCTGCTCGCCAGTACGCATCGATTTTGCGCAGCTCTTCCAAGGATAAAGGCGAATTCGAAGTTGCAATACCCGAGAGGGTCTGAGAATGAACGGTGCTCATGAAAGTACCTCGATCGACGAACGTTGCGTAGCGACAACTTTATCAGTTCGACGATAAACAATGCGCGTGTCTGAACGCAAAACATCAATCGACGACAGCAATCAATAGTTTTCGGCAATATTTCGGTGTGCAACGCACTCTACACTCCCGTTCTGAATCAAGTACAGCCTTTGCCTTATTCACCGGCGAGTGTTTAAATCAGATAAATAAAACGAAGGGAATTGTGCGCGGCTGTCGATCAGGCTCCCGTCACGATGATGTTTTCTCCCATTCTCAAATTCATCGAGGAGGTTCTATGACGGAAAAGCTTTTATGGTTTCTGGCCGGTGTTGGTTTGGGTACATTAGCAGGCGTGCTGTACGCTCCGCAATCCGGAGATGAGACGCGGGAGACTCTGCGTTCGACTGCGCAGCAGGGCCGCGAGTTTGTGGCGGATCGTACCCAGAAGGCGCGTGAGCAGGCGAACCAGTGGGTCGAGCGCGGTCGCGAAGTAATGAACGACCAAAAGGAGAATTTCCGCAACGCTTACGAAACCGGACGCCAAGCCTACCAGGAAGCGACCACGCCCAAGACGGGCACTACAAACTCCTAACCACTATCCAAACGGCGCGGCAATCCGCGCCGTTTCATCTTCTACGGTAAGCACACAGATATGTGTCTCTCTGGCCATCGTTCAGCTTTGCTGATGAATACAGGAACTCTCCGCACCAGGTACGTACCTCTGTGTATAGAAGAAGTAACCGCACCGCAAGATTCTGCTATCAGCATCTCACAATTACACTCGGAGTGCAGCGCCGGTAGCTGAGTTCTGCATCGCAAGGTCTTGAACGGGCTCGCCATGGATCCAATTCTCCGCAGCAAACTCGGCAACTACTGGGTCTTCCGCGAGGGCCACCGCGAGGTGCACGGTCCCAGTTTCCTCCGTGAGGT
>JBLNFC010000678.1:0-9350 GCA_050263355.1 Acidobacteriota bacterium | reverse complement strand
AGGTGGTTGTCGAACCGGGGCCCCTCGACCACCCGCCAGCCGATCGCCTCCGGCTCGACCCCGGCCCGGCGGGCCAGCCTTCCTTTTTCGCGAGGATGTGTAACTTCCCCAGGTGATACTGAGGACCTTCTTCAACAGACATCGTGAGAAGAACGGACGAATTGGACAAAAACTCCGTATTGGGCACGCAAATGAAATCGATGAATCCGTGCTTGGCGTAGAGAATGCGCAGCCGATCAAGGCCGGCCGCGATCTTCTCTCTGTCAAACAGATCAGCTTTCTTAATCGGGAACGCAGTGCGTAGCTGGACTGCGCTCAGAGCGCGGTTGCCAGAGAACTTGATGCCGGCCAGCCTGTAAAGCGGTCCCTCTTCAACTTCGGCATCCAACACCACAGGCTTGGGTACAACCAGGGGATCACCCGATTTGATGTTCAGGCTAACGACCACCACCTGGAAATATCCCGGTTTTGAAATTCGGCTCGCAGTCTCTCTTTCAATTGATCCGAGTCATCATCGAAGCAGCCTCCGATCAGTTCGCCTCGAATTCTGTTCAGTTCATCCGAGCTTATTTGCGTGCCGCTGATGGTTAACTCGCCAACCAATATGCCGGAATTTTTATTGGAGCGATGATCCTGACGCTTGATGCAGTCGGCGTGCAGACACGCGGTAAGCAGGGAACAGGCACTCAGACACAGCAACCATTGGTTGCACTGCATGGCACATCTCCAACAACTATGAAGAGGATTCTACCGCGGCTTCAGTTCATTTTGTAAACACTCCGCATGGTGCTGACGTCAGCACAACCTTGGGCCGACGTGCCCTCCCCGAGTCAAGCTGCCTTCAGCGGCAAAACAGGTTCACGTGACTTTCTGCTAACATTCTCTGCTTCCATGCAACGCATTGGAGAAAATGTGGTTCGCATTGAGGCCGAAGCTCTGCGGGCTTTGGCCGATCGCATCGCCGGCCCCATGGCCGATGCTTTCAATCGCGCCGTCGAAATGCTCTTCTGCTGCCACGGACGCGTCGTCGTGACGGGAATGGGCAAGAGCGGAATCGTGGCCCGCAAAGTAGCCGCCACCCTCAGTTCCACCGGCACGCCGGCTTTGTTTCTGCATCCTGCCGAAGCAGTCCACGGCGACCTCGGAATGATTGTGAAGGGGGACCTTGTCGTCGCCCTCTCCTCGAGCGGCGAAACCCAGGAAATCCTCACTTTGCTCGCGACTATCAAACGCTTGGGTGTTCCCCTCATTTCGATGACCTGCGACCGCATCTATAACGGAAACGGTGGGCGGCTCTCGACGCTCGCCTCCTCCGCCGATGTTGCGCTCGACTGTTCGGTTGCCAAGGAGGCGTGCTCGCTGGGCCTCGCTCCCACTGCGTCGACCACAACCATGCTCGCTTTGGGCGACGCCTTGGCGGTATCGATCTCCGAAAAACGCGGGTTCAAAGAGGAAGATTTTGCCAATCTCCATCCCGGCGGCAAACTGGGAAAACGATTGGCGCGTGTCGAAACTCTTATGCACGTGGATGATGCCCTACCCCGTGTAACGCCTCACACGCCTATGTCAGAAGTGATTTACGAGATGTCCAGAAAGAAACTCGGCGTAACCACGGTTGTTGAAGGCGACAAACTGGTGGGCGTCATCAGCGATGGCGACTTGCGCCGGCTTCTGGAGCGGCGCGGGAAAGAAGTTCTCGACCTCAGCGCCGCGGAATGCATGACGCGTGACCCAAAAACCATTGGCCCTGCAGAATTCGCCATCACTGCCTTATCCATCATGGAACAGAAGAAAATTACTTCTCTCGTCGTAGTCGATGGGCAGAATAAATTGTGCGGCATAGTTCATCTTCACGATTTGTGGGGCACAGAAATGGTCTAGGATCTCGATAGCACTTCTTTGCGGCAGTAACATTAAGAATTGCGAAATTCCTCAATTGAGAAATCTTTATGTATCACTACGATCCAAGCACCGCCCTCGAAGAGCTAACCGAAGATGCAGTCCTTCCTAACCCGGTTCATGTACGCGACATGCTTCTGCGCAGGCGCTTATCGCCTGATCGTTCGCTGGAGTTGAATCGGCTGTTTGTCGAATACCAGAAATTCTTCGGCGAAGCGCAGAGGCTTTGTAAAGAAATTCTGGGACAGCTTGCTGCGCCCTAAGGCAACCGGGGAGCCCAGCATGACCCGCCCCGAGCGAGCTGTCGCAAAGCAGCATGATTTCGATTCCCGCGTGCGCCTCTTTGTGTATCGTCACACCATTCGGAAGGGCCGGGTACCCGTGGTTTCGGAAGTAGCTCAAGCGCTTGCAGCCACAAGGAAGAAGGTGAGCGAAGCGTTCGTCCGTCTTAGCGAGAGCCACGCCTTCATGCTGCAGGATACTGGCGAGCTCTGGCGCGCCGCACCCTTCTCGGCGATCGCGACCGCGTTTCCTGTCCGCATTGGCAAGCGCTCCTGGTGGGGCAACTGCATCTGGGACGCGCTTGGTATCCCCGCCATGTTGCACAAAGATGCCGCTATCGACGCAGGTTGCTCCTGCTGCAAACTTCGAGATGCCACTTGCCATAAAAAATGGAAGGCTTCTGCAACAGGAAGGCGTGATCCATATCGCGGTGCCCGCCCGCGACTGGTATAAGGACGTCGTCTTCACGTGACGTACGATGCTCCTGTTCCGGTCGGAACAGCATGTCGACAACTGGTGCCGCCAATGGGGCCGGTCCACGAGGTGGAACCCTCTCGCTGCAGCATGGCTGGAAACTCGCCCAGTTGTGGTATGGAGACCGCCTCAACCCCACGTGGCGGCCGATGACTTCCGGCGAAGCCCAATCCGTTTTCGCCGAAGTCGGCCTACTTGGCGACTTCTGGAGGCTGGGCTAACAACTGAACCAGTCGATTCGACAGCCGGACTCTGCACCCATTCGAAACCTTTGTACAACCGTCCAAGAGCGGCGCTTTAGCGCCGCGTCAGATGCAACACTGCCCGGGGGTTCGGCCCCGGCCCGCCCCGACCCAGACTTATGTGTCTGTTAATCGCTTCCGAATGCATCTAAACTAGTAGCCGTATGTCAGCTTTACTCCGGTCCCGTCCTGCCACTCTAGTCCTGGGCCTTGCAACGCTTCTCTGCCTTGCTTCATTCCTCTCGGCACAGCAGCTTGCCAAGCGACTCATACTGAAGGACGGTTCCTATCAACTTGCCACGAAGTACGAGGTCAAAGGCGACCGCGTGCGCTATTACAGCGCCGAACGTGGGGACTGGGAAGAACTGCCGAAAGAGCTAGTTGACTGGCCTGCTACCGACAAGTTCGAGAAAGACCGCGCCACGGGAGCTCCACCTCCTGAAGCTGTCGCCATTGATAAGGAAGCCGAAGCTGAGCGTAAAGCCGAAGAAGCCAAGATGCCGCAAGTTGCTCCGGGTTTACGTCTACCGGAAGACGAAGGAGTCTTCCTTCTCGACACCTTCCAGGGTCAGCCTCAGCTGAATGAAATCCAGCAGACCGGTGGGGAGCTGAACAAGAACATGAAAGGGAACATTTTGCGCGCGGCCATCAACCCGATCGCCAGTTCCAAGCAGACCATAGAACTCCCGGGACCTCATGCCAAGATTCAATCCCATATTCCGCAGCCAACATTGTTCGTTAACTCATCCGACGACACAACTGCTTCCGCTGAGCAGGTTCCCAAGACAGGTTCACAGCCCCTGGACCCGCTTCGCTTCCGCATCGCTCGCATGCAAACAAAGAACGACAAGCGGATCGCTGGGAACATCAAGATCGCAGTTTACGGCAAGGTCAGCCAGCAGCAGAGTCTCATCCCGACGCACTCCGAGCAAATTCCTGGAAGCAACTGGGTAAAGATCACTCCTGACGCGGCGCTTCAGCCGGGTGAATATGCGGTGGTAGAGATGCTGGGAAATGAGGGGATGAACCTTTACGTGTGGGACTTCGGAGTGAACCCGTCCGCTCCCGCGAATGTCAGCTCGTGGAAACCGGATCCCTCGGCAGCACAAACTCAGCCGGAGAAACCTGCAGAGCTGCAGCGGCGCCCACCGAAATAATAACGCTGCGCGGGCTCGCCGACTTGCGAGGCAGCGGTTACCCCTATTTCAAATCTTTTTGATTTGTAGAATTCTCTCGATGAACAAGGGACTGTCCTGGCTCCGGCGGAGTGATCGTGGGCAAGTACACGCTCATCACGGTACCTGATTTTTGTGAATCTCTGCTGCGGAACCGAATGTGTCCTCCCTTCTTTTCGACGAGGTCTTTCGTAATCCACAACCCCAAGCCGGTGCCGATCTCTTTCTTGGTGGTGAAGAATGGCGTGAATATTTTCGGCTTGTCCTTGTCCGAGATACCCGAACCTGTGTCGGCCACGGTAATGCGAATGCCCGGAACACCCGTTCGACGGTCATTGGCAGCGCGCGCTCGAACAATGATTTTGCCCCCCTCGCGGGATGCGTCGATCGCATTCACCACCAGGTTTGAGAGTATTTGTTTCAATTCTCCCTGGAAGGTATGCGCCACTAGCCCAGGGTCAACCTTGGACTGAACGAGGAGCGCTTTGTAGCGAAACTTGCGCTCGTAGATGGCTAAAACATCCTCCACCACTTGCTTAAGCACCAGCGATACCGGCTCCGTGTTATCTCGATAAAAACCAAGGGTCTGTTGAGCGAGATGCGCGACTCTTTGCAGTTCCTGGTCGGCGGACTTTAGGTACCCCCTCGTCTTTTCCGCCACATCGGGCTGCTGCTTCGCGAGGTAAATGAAGTTGGTTATTGCTTCCAGGGGGTTGTTGATCTCATGCGCCACGGTAGCCGCAAGCCGTCCTACCGAGGCCAGTCTTTCGCTCGTGTGCAGAGCTGTTTCAATGTTCTTCTGTCGTGTGATATCGCGGGCGATTTTTGCCGCACCGATAATGTTTCCGTCCTTATCCTTGACCGGCGAAATGGTCAGAGACACGTGGATACGCTCTCCCGCCTTCGTCATGCGGACGGTTTGAAAATGCTCGATCCTCTCGCCCGCCCTGATTCGCCTTAGAATCTCCGTCTCATCGTCCCGTAATTCCGGGGGGATAATGGTCGTGATCGGTTTCCCGATGATCTCCTCGGGCCTGTAACCGAAGATTTTTTCGGCGGCATTGTTCCAGCTGGTGACAACTCCGTTCAGGTCCTTGCTCACAATTGCGTCATCGGAGGATTCCACGATAGCTGCCAGCCTGTTTCGTGCATCCTCGGTTTCTCTTCGTTCCCGGAATTCTCCCAACTGCATTCCAATGCTGGCCATCATGTTCATGAATTCCTGGTCCGGCAGCCGGCACTCTGAAGAGAAAAATTCAATCACCCCAAGCACTTGGTCTCTCGCCGTGATGGGAAATGCGAAAGCGCTGCGCAGGCCGTCAGGACGGCAACATGCTTTCGGGGGAAATTGTCAGCGGTGCGAAGATCGGAAATCCACGCAGGTTGGTTGCTCTCCCATACCTGGCCGGGCAGTCCCACGCCCTTCCGGAATCGAGTGCCGCCCGTCAATGTCGCGAAATCCGCGAATGTGGACTTCGACCTGCTCCACGTCCGCACCAGCTTGAGTTCATCAGTATCGTTTTCGGCCTCCCACATAGCGCCAAAATCGCAACTAGACACTCCACAAATCGTCTCTATAAGCGCCTCGGTAAGGTCCGCCGGTGGTCTTGATTGCGTCAGCAGACGGGTAATTGCAAGTTGCGCCGCAATGCGGTTTTCGCTCCGTTCTTTCTCCGTAATATCGATGGTTAAGCAGCGGGTATGAACGAACTCATTGGCTCGCCAGAAAACATTCGAGTAGATGCGAACCACTCGCGTTGAGCCATCTTTGCAGCGCACACGAGCCTTATAGCCGTGTAATTCCTCTTTTCCAGAAAGACGCCGCAGAATATCGCTTATGGTCTCGTCATCGGCATGGAACTCGCCGATGTGGTGGCCGATATACTCTTCCTTCTTGTAGCCCAACAATTCCAACTCCGCGTTGTTGGCCCATAGAATCGTGCCGTCGCCGGCCACCCAATGAATCGGCACAACCGCATTTTCAAGGAAGTCCCGCAATTCGGCTTCGCGCTCTTCAACCGGGCTCCGCTGCTTCTCCCGTTCCCGAATTTCGGTCTCGAGCGCCTGGCCCTCCTGCATTGGCGCTCGCCCCTTGCTGCTTACCGGGTTCGTTCCACTTCTCGTCAAGGTACCCTCGTTTTCGCCGCTAGCGACTAAACTAGTGCAGAGCAATACGCAGAATTGTATCGCAACCCGATGTGAATTCCATCAAAGCTCGAAGTGAACCACGCGGCTGTCAGAGATGCAGAAGTGAGGCAAAGGTTGCTTGAGACGGCACTTAGCAAAAGGGTTCGACGCTTACGTCGCCAATTCAAGAGCGACGCATCAGCGACTCCTCTAGCCGTTTCAGCAGAGAGTCTGGATGCAGTGGCTTGGGCAGGAGCTCGAACCGGTAACCACGATTGGTAAATGTTTGCACGTAAGTGGACGCCAACTGCGCGGTGCTTGCCTGCCCGGAAAATAGCAGCAAGCGGCACTCCGGACACTTGCGTTTAATCTCCAACGCTACCTCAAAGCCATTCGTCTGCGGCATCAACACGTCAGTGAGCAGCAGACTTGGGCAGGATTGCGACGCTTGCGCAAGCGCCTGCGTCCCGTTGTAGGCCGTGGCAACTTCGTAACCGGCAGTCCTTAGGATCTCTGCAACGGTGTCCGCAATCGCGTGCTCATCGTCAACCACAAGGATCTTGATGGCCATGAATTCAACGGTAACGGAAGAGTCTAGTCGAAGCGATTTGGTTCAGCAAGCACATGTATGCAAACCTTAAGGACTGACTCGCGACAGCGAAGGTTGGAGGCCACGAATGAAACCAATTGCTATTTCAGCAGGCCCCGCTGCGCAACGCCGATGTTGTCGCGCGTTGTATTCTTTACCAGGTACATCATCTCGTCGGCCTGGCGAATAATGTCGTGCGGCGTCTTTGCATCATGTGGATAGGTCGCCAGGCCAATGCTGGCCTTCACCGTCAGGTTGAGACCTTCTTCGCTGCAAAAAGGCGTGGTGCGAAGGTTGTCACGCAAGCGCTTGGCTACGGTCAAAGCAGAGTCCTTCGAAGTCTGCGGCAACATGATGACAAATTCGTCGCCGCCGTAGCGGAAAGCGAAGTCAATCAGCCGCAGTTGCGCTTTAATGAGATATCCGATTTCTGCCAGCAACTTGCTCCCGATCAGGTGTCCATGGGTGTCGTTGACTTGCTTGAAGTGATCCAGATCGATGAAGAGCACCGTGAATTCGTAGCCAAAGCGCGCCGATCGATAAACTTCCTGCTCCAGCGTTTTATACAGATGACGGGCGTTGTACAGCCCCGTCACATCGTCCGTGATAGTCAGCTCCTGGATCTTTTCAACTGAGCGGGCGTTCTCGATCGCAATAGCTGCGTAATCGCACAAGGATTGCAGGAAGAACACTTCCTCATCCTTGAAGCCCGCCATCTCCACGTTCACCAGCTGGATCACTCCCAGGACACGGTGTTTCGACCGCAGGGGTACACATATGATCGACCGCGTCTCCCACTTCGTCGTCTCGTCGACCCGTTTCGCGAACCGTGGATCATTACCCACATCGGGGACGATCAGCCGCTCTCCGTTCTTGGCTACCCAGCCGGCGATGCCTTCGCCTACTTTCAGCCGCATGCTCTTGAGCGCGTCGGCTGCGTCCCCCACCGCAATCGCGAAATACAGTTCCTGCTTATCTTCATCCACCATGAGCAAAGACCACGTGTCCGGGCGGAAATATTCCGCCATCTTTTCCATGATCGTTTGCAGAATGGAGTCGAGGTCCAGCGAAGACGTCAGAGCCTTGGCCACGTCGTGAAAAATATTGAGTTCTTGGCTCTGCCGCTTGCGAGCCGCGTCGGTGGCCTCTGCCATTTGAAAAAAATCCCGGGACGTGCTGAGAATGGCCTGATTATAGGAGGGTCTCCCCCCTCGGGCAACAAACCTTGGTAAGTGACGAACCCGCAAGGGCACGCCTCGATGTCGCCCGTGTCTGCAAACAAGCCCGCGAAGATGCTCATCGCCATACCCGCATAAAACGTCCTTTGGGCACCTCCTGTTGGTGCTGCCAAGTCTGGTTACTAAGGTTTTTCGCTTTTGATATCGCGTGCTCAGGTTGCCTTATGATGATCTCGTACCCGTGTCTTCCCGAGGTCAAGAACCCGTGGTCTCCTTTGGCGAACGATTAAAGCGCACGCGCGAGAACAAGAAGATGTCCATTGACGACGTCTCCCGCGCTACGAAGATTGCTCCTCGCATGCTCAGTGCGCTGGAAGAAAGCAAATTTGAACAATTGCCAGGCGGGGTCTTCAACAAAGGGTTCGTTCGGGCCTACGCTCGCCATCTCGGGCTCGACGAAGAACAGGCTGTCCGCGATTACAACTCCGCCGCGGGAAGCGTCACAGCCGAGATCAAGCCAGAAGACGCGGAATTACGCGCTATTGCGGAACGAAAGGAAAAAGAGCGGCAGGGCCGTCCTGGATCCGACGGTCTTCCCTGGGGGATGATCGCGGCGTTTCTCCTGGTGCTTGCTCTTGGATTGTCGGTCTGGGGTTTCTATACACGTGAGCGGGTAAGTCCGTCCCAGACACGCTCGGAAGTTTACGAAAAACCTGCGCGACCCTCTCGTGCGCTGGCCGAAGCCAATGCCAAGGCACAGTCGAGCCCACCCGCGCCTACGGAAGTCTCCAGCACCCAGGTGCTTTCCGAAGCTTCTTCTGAGATTGCGCCGGGATCCTCGTCTGAGACGTCCAATACCCCGGAACCTATCAGTATCCTGGTCACCGCACAGGAGGATTCCTGGCTCTCCATTACTGTGGACGGGCAACTGTTCTACAAAGACACTTTGCGCGCAGGTCAGCAGCAGAGCTTTTCGGCTCAGAAAGAACTTGTGTTGAGGTCCGGCAATATCGGTGGCTTGGAGATAACGTTGAATGGAAAGAAACTGCCCGCGCAGGGCGCCGATGCCGAAGTGAAAACGCTGACCTTCACGCCCACGGGCGTTGCGTCCAGTTCTGCCGAAACCAGCGCCCAATAGTCAGGTGCAGAACTCTGTGCCTACCTGTCGGTTATCCGAGCTGGAATTTTAAAGACGCGAGACTCGGTCAAGCTTCAGAGCAGTTTGCCATCAGCTCGCCAATCTCAGCTCGCTTTTCGGGGAAATAGATATTGCGCGCTTTCCAGCCTGGGTAGGGCTTCCCAGCGTGCGCCCATGCAACCGTCTTCGAATACAATCGAGGTGTAGTGGATCGGTATGCGCCGGCCATCAGCCGCCAGAAGAATG
>JBLNFC010000677.1:0-2713 GCA_050263355.1 Acidobacteriota bacterium | reverse complement strand
ATACCCCGCCGGGCGGGTCGGGGCACCCGCCCCTACGTGGTTCTATTCAGTCCCTGCGTCTTTTTTGTTCGGAGCGGTCTCGAAATACGTTATCTCACCACGGAGGCACTGAGGCACGGAGAGAACCGTGCCTTTTTGTTTTTGGGTCCAAATCCTGTTTGGGGCGAGAAAAGGTTAAGGTCGGTTTTGAGCGTCGCCGGGCTATGCCCGGCCGGGCGGGTGGGGGCACCCGCCCCTACGTGGTTCACGGAGTTCTTTTCCCCGCCCTCCGTGGTTCACGTGGTTGTTTTCTCTGCACCTACTTGTTTTCCAACGCCTAGGTGTTCTTTTCCGCTAACTTCTTTTCTGCCGTGGCGCCGCGTTTGGCTTTGGCCCAGCCTTCTTTGACTACCTGACGTGATCGGCCCAGGGCCAGGGAGTCGGGGGGAACATCTTCGGTGATGCAGGAGCCTGCAGCTACGTAGGCGCTCTTGCCGACAGTGAGGGGAGCGACCAGAGTGGTATCACTTCCCACGAAAACGCCATCTTCAATGACGGTTGTGTGCTTATGCACTCCATCGTAGTTGCAGGTGATTGTTCCCGCTCCAACGTTGACGTCGGCGCCAATCTGGGCGTCGCCAAGATAGCTGAGGTGGTTTGCCTTGGAACCTTTACCCAGCTTGATTTTCTTAGTCTCCACAAAATTGCCCAAGTGCGCGCCTTCCCCGATCTCACTGCCGGGGCGCAGACGAGAGTAGGGTCCGATGATCGCGGCATTCGCGACCCGCGATTCGTCCATGATTGTTCCGGGCAGTATTGTGACCGAGTCGCCGATCTCTGAGTTATTGATCACGCTGTAAGAGCGAATGCGGCAGTCGCTGCCGATGCGAGTTTTTCCCAGGAGCTGGACAAACGGTTCAATTGTCGTATCCGGTCCGATTTCGACATCCGAGTCGATGACACAGGTGGATGGAAAGAAGATTGTCGCGCCCGCTGCCATCACCTGCAGACACTTCGCGCGACGGAGTTTCTCGTCAATGGCAACCATTTCGGCGCGCGTGTTGCTTCCCAAGATTTCGTCGGGAGCTGTTGTCTCAACGGCCACAACCCGCTCCCTGGCCGTCTTTAGTACGCCTGCCATATCGGTCAGATAGAACTCCCCATGAGGGTTATCGGTGCTGAGCTGCTCGATGTTTGCGAATAAGGGCCGGGTGGCGAAGGCGTAGAAGCCGGAGTTGATCTCGTGAATCTTGTCTTGCCCTTTGCGCAAAGATTTCTGTTCCACGATGGCCTCGACTTCGTCGCTGGCTGGCCTCTTTCGAATGATGCGGCCGTAGCCGGTTGGGTCATCGAGTCGCGCACTGAGAATGGTCATAGCGGCGCGCTTGGCCAGATGAAATTCGCGAATGTTGGCGATAGTAGCGGGAGAGATCAGGGGAGCATCGCCGGAAAGAACTAAAACATGGTCGTACTTTTCCAATGCATTGCGAGCACACATGAGGGCGTGTCCGGTTCCACGTTGTGGCTCCTGAACTACGAAGTTGACACCGGTGTCGGCAACTTTTTTGCGAACGAGGTCGGCCTCATGCCCGATGATGGCGTAGACGTCTGCTACAGGGACTACTTGTCTGGCGGCGGCGATCACGTGCGCGAGCAGCGGTCTTCCCCCAACCTCGTGCAATACCTTCGGATGTTTCGACTTGAGGCGAGTGCCTTTGCCAGCCGCCATAATGGCGATTGCGAAGCTGGCATCCTTCTTGTTCGCAGGACGGGAACTGCTCATTTTTGTGGAGGGCATCGAAATGAATATACCGCGCCGCCACGGAAGCCGTCGCGTGCCCTGGTGAGGTCAGGTATTGCTGGTGGAACTCCGAGCCGCAGGCCGGCCTTGGGATGAACCGGGCTGGTCGCGGTCTCGCGACTGAAAAGCCAGATCGATCAGATCCCTTGCGACGCGCTCATTGTTGTGGCGCGCAACGCCCGCTTCTTCCAGATATTCGCCCAGCACGGGACAAACACCCATCTCCTCGATGGCTTCCAGATCGGCCACAATCTGCGAAGCTCCCTCCAGCGCATACTTGGCCTTAAGGTCAGGAGAGGCGGGCGTTCGATTGACCAGTGCATAATCGAATATTCTTCCACCTGCGTGCTGGTCGAGGGCGCGAATATGATCTGCGGCGGTCAGTCCAAGACTTTCATTCGCCTGCGTCATCAGATTGCAGACGTAAACCTTGGTCGCGGGAGAGTCAACAATGGCCTGGGCGATTCCGTGAACCAGCAGGTTAGGGATAAGGCTGGTGAACAGGGAGCCGGGACCGATGGTGATCAGGTCGGCTGATGCGATCGCCTCGAGGGTTTGTGGCAAGGGTTTCACGTCCGGTGGGACCAGTACCAGTTCCTTGATTCGACCCTTGCTGGCAGTGATCATGGTTTCACCGCGGACACGTGTCCCGTCCTCCATCACGGCTTCGAGTTCGATATTGGATGTGGTCGCGGGAAAAATGTGTCCGCGCGTGAGCAAAATTTCCGCGGATAACCTGACTGCTTCGGCAAAGTCGCTGGTGATCGACGTTAGCGCCGCGAGGAAAAGATTACCGAAGCTGTGACCCTCGAGCCCTGAACCCTGGCGAAACCGATGTTGAAACAATCGGGAGAGAAGGGCTTCATCTTCCGAGAGGGCAACGATGCAGTTGCGAATATCCCCGGGCGGAAGCATGTTGAATTCTTTGCGCAG
>JBLNFC010000676.1:0-3590 GCA_050263355.1 Acidobacteriota bacterium | reverse complement strand
TCTCTCGTCTCGCTCACACTGTGGGAAGTAATCACATTGAATTTCGCCGTTTCGAGCACTAGTTTGCGAGCTGAAAGCGCCTGCTCGGGTTCGGGTTCTGCCATGATGAAAGTTGGTCTGGCCATCTACGAATCCCCTTGCAGAGCGAATCAGGTCGTGTACTAGACGATATTCTGGGAGCCGCGGTTGCCCGCCAGAGCACGAAGCTGCCGCAGATTAAAGACATTCTGGTTTAAGTATGGTCAAGCTTGGTCTCTGACTTCGTCGGCTACATCTTGATCAAAGCCTGCGTCAGGTCTTCTTTTAGGTCCCGCTCATCTTCCAGTCCGATACTGAATCGCACAATTCTCGCACCATAATTTGGCCGGTTTGTAGCTGAATGGAAGTCGTAGGCTACGGCCAGGCTGGTGACGCCTGCCCAGCTGTATCCAATCTCGAACAACTCAAGGGCATTAACGAAACTAAGAACCTGCTGCTTCGTATACCGCTGTCTGAAGACAATGGAGAACACGCCGGTGGAGCCGGTGAAGTCGCGTTTCCAGAATTCGTGTCCTGGGCAAGAAGGGAGAGATGGATGCAGCACCAGTTCAATCTCGGGACGTTCTGCCAGCCACACCGCCAACTCAAGAGCACTGGTTTCAATTGCCTTTAGCCGCACTGCTAAGGTCTTCAGTCCACGGAGGGCCAAGCTGCAATCGTCCGGTGAAGCTGCACAGCCGACCAGTTGATGAGTGCTCCCTAAACGTCGATAGGACAATTCATCCCGCACCGTAATCGAACCCAACAGTAAATCGCTGTGGCCGCCCACGTATTTGGTCAGTGCCTGCATGGTGACATCGACGCCGTGTGCGAAGGCGTCGAAGTAGACTCCCGCAGCCCACGTATTATCGAGCACGACCATCGCGTTCGCCGCATGCGCCGCTTCCACGATCGCGGGTAGATCCTGCACCTCCATCGTGATTGATCCCGGACTCTCGCACCACACCAGGCGCGTGTTCTCTCGGAAATGCGCACGGATGCCGGATCCAATGATTGGAGGATAAAAACTCACCTCAACTTCAAAACGGCGAAGCACTTCGACAGCGAATTTGCGGTTGGGCGTGTAGATGCTTTCTGGCACCAGCACGTGGTCCCCGGCTTTCAAGAACGCGAAATTGATGAGCGCGATTGCACCTTGTCCCCCGGGTGTTATGAAGGTGCGGTAGCCACGCTCCAGTTCGCAGATGCGGGCTGCTAATTCCAAAGTGGTGGGCGTGCCGTAAAGGCCATAGGTATATCCGACCGCGTATTGGTCCCATGTATCCTGAACCGCTTCCGCGCTGGGAAAAAGCACGGTGGAGCCGCGGTGCACCGGAGTGGAAAGAGAACGGAAGCCTTCGGGAATCCGCGCATCAGAATGGATCAACTTCGTCTTCCAGTTTTTGCCCATGCAGAAGAGTGTAAACGGAAACAGCGAACACGAAGGCGGGACCTGGTTAAGTGTATGCGCCGCGGCGGTCAAGAAACGCGTGAAGGTCGGTTACGCTATTACGCTTTGTCTAGATGCCGTTAGTGGTTGGGAAGCTTGTGCGATGCGAGTACCCGCCTCATCGCGGCACTAGGGTCCGCACGCCCCAGACTGCCGCGACGCCTAGTCCCAAGGCGAACGCTAATCCAACCAGACGGCCTGACGGTGTGCTGTTGCTCCAACCCTGGAGCACCGCATTGATTCAAACCAGGAAAAGCAGGATGGCGAAAATCGCAAGGGCCTTGAGCCACATAGATAACTCCTTGCCAAATTCTCAGAGAAGTTTTCTGCGCGGGAAAGGACGATCATCACAGGTCAGGGTGAGCTATGGATTACTGGCGCGATGCGGCGAATGTAAGCGTAAAAGGCAGCGGGTGGCTTAACAAAAAAGACTTGGAGGTACTAACACAATTGGTATAGAAACAAATCCCTGCGCTCCCCCCGGCCCGCCGCCGCTTCTCTCCCGAATGACGCGGCGGCGGGCATTGCAGTCGCATCAGGACGGGCACCAGCCGTAATCTGATTCTTGCGGTTGCGCGCGCGGTTGTTGCCGGTACGAACGCAAGTTAATCCGCTTTCTGCGACGACTGCAGGCGCCGTCGACCGCGGCCGCCCTTCTTGCCCCAATTTGAAAGTTGTTCTTTGTACTTCAGCGTGGTTCGCTGACCTCCAGTCGATCCGATACAACGAGGACAAATCAGCTTCGACCTGGGATGATTTGCGCAGGCCTGGGTGAAGGAAAGAATAGCCAGGACGATCTGGTTGGAAAGTTCCTGCAAAAATTCCGCGTGTAGTTCGGAATATTGTTTCTGCCGATAGCTGAGCATTGTGACTACACCAACGCTGTTTCCGCGCACGACGAGAGGAACCGCGCAGTAGGAATGAAGCCCTTCGGAAATGGACAGTTGCTCGATCGCAAACTGGGCTTCGGCTTCAATATCTTTTCTGATGACGGCTTTTTGATGTTCCAGAACAAGACCGTGAGGAGTTTGCGCGCGGTTGATTCTTGCTCCGATCCGAAAGAAGCTTCCCGGCAGGCTACCGCGGAGCCCAACCACCTTCAACGCATCCTCCTCGGGTTCGTACATCATCAATCCGGCACGATCGTATGGGACTATTTTGCTCAGCGAAGAACACATCTCAGCGAACACCGCGTCCGCAGTTGAGTGAGTGATAGCCGCACGATTTACGTCTTTCAAAGTTTCGTAGCGTACTTTCGTTTTCAGCAGAGTGTTCATGATGAATCGGCCTCGTTCATTGAAGGAATACGATTTTAGCTGCCGATGGCTCTACTGGCCAAGAGTTTGGAGTGACTTACATCGCAATGACGGGAGATTGATGTACGGCAGTGGGACGAGATGCTTTGAATTCAATCCGCTCCCGGTTTGTCTGACGCGAGAGAACCGCCTGAGTGCTTCTCCTTCGGCCCAATGTCCACAATCGGATCATCGCCGCTCGGGCCGGCCGAGAACAGCGTGCAAGTTCGGTCCGATGCCATTGATCGCAGATACCTGCGGATCTTGCGGATCACAACAATTGTGAACCAGCACTAGCTGCATTACGGTTTACACGGTCGAAGATGCTGGGGCTACTGTTCGCTTACCAGCGATCCAGCCTCCGTGATGCTTCCTTTCACCAGGTCGGTTTGGATCTTCAGCTTTTGATGTGGTCGCAAATCCGCGACTGTCTCGAAGGGCAGGTAACCAGGAAGTGCGATGCGGACGCGATGCTTTCCCGTCGTCAACAGCAATGCCTTCCCGACGCCATCGAACTCGTCAACGTGTCCGGCAAACTGATCGTCAATGAAAACGGCGGCACGGGTGGGGGTGGCAGATATCTTCAGCTCGCCTGTGGCGTCGGAACCAGGCGTGCGGGAGTCTCTTACCAGAGATAAGCGAATGCTGTGGACCTCTCCCGGTTCCAAAACTGCTTGTTCAACATAGTCCTTGTACCATGCTTGCCGTGCGACGATTTCATGCTTCCCGGGCAGCAGCATGAGTTTCTTTGCCCCATTAAGTTCCTTCACGTAGCCGACGTACTGGCCATCAACCCAAACGCCCGCCGTTTTATCGGCGCCGGTCCG
>JBLNFC010000675.1:0-2770 GCA_050263355.1 Acidobacteriota bacterium | reverse complement strand
GGGAAGATACTCCGCCGCTGCGCATCTTGCACTACAAAGGCAAGCGCCAGAATGCCGGTCAGAAGGGCACTTACAAAGAACTGTTCTCCGTTACCCTCGAGAACAAAGACGGCGAGTGGGTTGTGACCAAGTACGATTCAATGTACTGATCCAGCCGAGTCTTCGGTCTTCAGTTTTCAATCCTCGGTCTTCCGTCCTCAGCAGTCAGTCTTCAGTCTATGGTCGTCAGTCTTCAGGATTAGCGGTTACTCTCTGATCAGTCGCCGGGTAGTGATAAGCGGCTCTCTTCCTCAGAAACCACCAGAGCACGAGCTGTGCCGCTAGTGCTGCGCTGCTGTCGAGCACGACATCTCCAAAATTGCCTGTGCGCGAAGCAATCGTTGTCTGATGCCATTCATCGAGGGTGGCGACCATCACGCTCATCAGGAGTGAGACTCGCGCCCATGCCAGCGACCAGAGTCCGATGCCACGCAGCGGTAGCGTAGCTCGCCAAGCTCGGAACAAAAGGTAGCTGAGCACCGCGAAACCGACGAAGTGTCCCGTCTTGCGCACGTAGTGATGCCAGATGTCGAAGGCCACGGGACTCACAGGACCAAGAATACGGGTGGCGATAACGTAGAGTACGCTGCCGGTGTGCTCCGACGAGAACATGTCGGTGGATTCAATGGTGATGACGCCGATCCAGATCAGCGCTGGAATCCACTGCTTCCACGCGCCGCTTGGAAACCACGTGCCTGTGGACTGTGCAACCTCGGTTGTAGATTCGGACAAGTTCGCGGCCCTCTTACTCCAGCGCGTAGTTGGGCGCCTCACGGGTAATGATGACATCGTGGACGTGGCTCTCGCGTAGACCGGCCACGCTGATGCGTACGAACCGCGCCTTTTGCTGAAGCTCGGAGATAGTCGAGCATCCGCAGTAACCCATGCCCGATCGGAGGCCGCCGACCATCTGATGCACGATCATAGCAATCGAGCCGCGGTAGGGGACGCGTCCCTCGATGCCCTCCGGAACTAGCTTGGCCAGCCGGTTGCTCGATTCGCCATCTTCCAGCGACACGGGTGCGGTGGAAGAATCTCCGGAAGCGCTCTGGAAGTAGCGCTCGCTCGACCCCGCCGTCATTGCGCCCAGCGATCCCATGCCGCGATAGGATTTGAACGAGCGGCCCTGGTAGAGAATGGTCTCACCGGGGCTTTCGTCGGTGCCTGCGAAGAGGGAGCCGATCATCACCGCACCGGCTCCAGCCGCCAACGCTTTGGTGATGTCGCCTGAGTATTTGATGCCGCCATCCGCGACGACCGGAATGCCCGCATCTTTCGTGGCGCGATATGCTTCCGCAATGGCCGTGACCTGAGGAACTCCCGCGCCGGTGACAACTCGCGTGGTGCAGATCGATCCAGGACCGATGCCAACCTTGATGGCATCAGCACCGGCCCGAGCCAATTCGCACGCCCCGTCGAAGGTTGCGACGTTGCCGGCAATCAGATCGACTTCCGGCAATTTGGCTTTGACCGCTTGGATGGCTTCCAGCACGCGAGTAGAGTGGCCGTGGGCGCTGTCGATCGCCAGCAGGTCCACCTTGGCTTTCGCCATCTCCTGAGCGCGCTCGATGAAGTCTCCGGTGGCGCCGATAGCGGCGCCTACGCGCAGGCGTCCATGAGAATCTTTTGCCGCATTCGGATATTTCAGTTTTTTCTGAATGTCTTTTACCGTGATGAGGCCCTTGAGGTTGTACTTGTCGTCCACGACCAGCAACTTCTCGACCCGGTGTTCGTGCAGAATTTGTTCCGCCTGTTCCAGGGTCGTACCCACTGGAACCGTGATCAGGTTCTCTTTGGTCATGACGCTGCTGATCGGGATGTCGAACCGGGTCTCGAATCGCAGGTCGCGGTTGGTGAGAATTCCAACCAGCCTTTGATTCTTGGTGATGGGCACGCCGGAAATTTTGTATTTGCGCATCATCTCCAGGGCGTCGGAAACCTTGGCGTCGGGGGACATGGTCACGGGATCGACGATCATGCCGCTTTCCGAACGCTTCACCTTATCGACTTCATTCGCCTGCTGCTCAATCGTTAAATTGCGGTGAATGATGCCGATTCCGCCCTGCTGCGCGATGCCGATCGCCATGTGCGATTCGGTAACCGTATCCATGGCGGCGCTGATGATCGGGATATTGAGACGGATGTTGCGAGTGAGCTGCGTCTGCGTGCTGGCGGTTGCCGGAATTACATCGGAGCGGGCAGGCAGCAGCAACACGTCGTCGAAGGTAAGCGCCTCAGGGACGGGAAAATGAATCATAAATTTCTCAGGGAAAGTTCTAAGCCTCTATTTTAGAGAGAGCTGACAGTTGCTGCAAATCACTTGCAAGGCGCGGGAAAAGAGCTTACGTTTTGTGCCACGCGCGAGTATGGGAGCAACCATGAATACTTTGCTTCGGCGTTCGGTTTACGTGTTGGCAATCGCTTTTGCGCTGCTGGCCGCGGCCGCCCGGCTGCACTCTCAGTCGCCTTCCCGGGGAGTCCCGGCTCCTACCATTCGAGTTAGCACACGGCTTGTGCTCGTCGATGTGGTAGTTACCGACAAGCAGGGGAAGCCTGTCAGTGGTTTGAAAGCCGAAGACTTCACGATTGAGGAGAAGGGTAAAAAGCAGAAGATTGCAGTCTTCCAAACGCCTGAGGAGGCGCAACAGCAGAACACGCCTCCTCAACTTGGACCTGGTCTCTACACGAATAGGCCGGAGTTCCGCTCTCCGGGCGGGCCGCTGACGGTGCT
>JBLNFC010000674.1:0-13543 GCA_050263355.1 Acidobacteriota bacterium | reverse complement strand
TCAGGTGAAGGTGGCTGAGCGGGTTAAGGGTGCAGACAAATTGCTGCGTCTCGAAGTCGACATCGGCACCGAGACTCGACAAGTCCTGGCCGGCATTGCGGAAGCTTACGCACCGGAAATGCTGATCGGCCGAAAGGTGGTCATCGTGGCCAATCTGGCGCCGCGAAAGCTGCGCGGACTGGAATCGAACGGCATGATTGTCGCGGCGTCCCTTGAAGGCGATAAACCCGTACTTTGCAGCTTCCTGGAAGACGTTCCCGTCGGAGCTCGCCTAAAGTAGGGCCCCAGCTACCCCCAGCCATGTACATCGATTCCCATGCTCATCTTGACGGAAAGCGCTTCGACTCGGATCGAGAGCAGGTTCTGCAACGTGCGCGTGCCGCTGGAGTGGAAACGGTACTTGCTATCGGCATCGGTGATGGCCCGGGCACCCTTGACTGCGCAATCAAATTGGCTGACCTGTATCCGCAGCTCTATGCAACTGTCGGTATCCATCCTCATGAGGCACAACTGGCAACGGATGCCGCACTGGAAGAGCTAGAACAATTATCAAAGCATCCAAAAGTGATCGCCTGGGGCGAGATTGGTCTCGATTACTTCTATGACCACTCGCCGCGCGATGTACAAGCCCGGGTGTTCATCCGGCAGATGGAACAGGCACGCGCAGCCAAGCTGCCTATCATCATTCACTGCCGACCATCAGAAAACAGCGAGAACGCCTGGGATGACACTCTGCAGCTGATCCGGGAACACTGGGGGTCGTCAGGATTGGGGGGGATTTTGCATTGCTTCACAGGTGGAGTGCATCACGCCCGCGCGGCTCTCGAGTTAGGGTTTCTCATTTCATTTGCCGGGAACCTGACCTTTCCGAAAGCTGAAGGCATCCGGGAGGTCGCGAAAGAGGTCCCACTGGATCGTGTACTGATAGAGACAGACTCGCCATTTCTGGCGCCTGCTCCCCACCGCGGGAAGCGCAATGAGCCCGCTTTTGTAGTGGAAGTCGCGGGCAAGCTCGCAGAATTGCGGGGACTGACGCCGGAAGAGGTTGGCGCTCAGACCAGCGTAAACTTCAGCCGTTTCTTTTCGCTTTCGGAAAAAGTGAACTCCATTTAGCTTGTTATGTGCATCTTGGCGCGTATAGCCATAATCTGATCTAGTAAAGCGATCATGCCCGAAAATACATTCGATATCGTCAGCAAGATTGATCTGCAAGAGGTAAACAACGCCATTCAGCAGGCGCTTAAAGAGATTCACACCCGTTACGATCTCAAGGATTCCAAGTCCAACATCGCGATGGAAGGCAAAGATGCCATCGTGCTTTCCTCGGTGGATGAATTCAAACTAAAAGCTGTGAACGATGTCTTCCAGGGAAAGCTAGTCAAGCGGGGCGTTCCGCTCAAAGGCCTGACCTACAGTCCGGTTGAGACCGCTGCCGGGTCCACAGTACGTCAGAAGATCGCCATGCAGCAAGGGATTCCAATTGAGAAAGCGCGCGAGATCGTGAAGATCATTAAAAATTCGAAGAAGAAAGTTCAGGCCTCAATCCAGGGCGACCTGGTAAGAGTGAGTGGCAAAGACCGCGACGCGCTTCAGGAAATAATTGCCCTATTGAAGCAGCAAGATTTCGGCATCGATATGCAATTCACGAATTATCGAAGTAATTAGTTTGAGAGCAGTTCGCGCGTGAAAGCAACAGTGTGAGCACACCAGCCACCATCAACGGCAGAGAAGTTTTCGAGTTGCTGCGCGATGATCTTGCAGCTATCGAGCGTGAGTTCGGGCGCGACACAGTCTCCGAAGTTGAAGCGATTACCGAGATCGGCGAGTATCTGCGCGGCGGCGGGGGCAAGCGGATCAGACCCGCCCTTCTGCTGCTTTCCTCGAAGCTATTCAACTACGAAGGTAGGGGCGCCGTCCGGTTGGGTGCGGTGGTGGAAATCATTCACACGGCAACCCTGGTTCACGACGACATTATTGATGAAGCGAAGACACGGCGGGGCCGTCCAGCAGCCAATACGCAATGGGGCAATTCGAAATGTGTACTGGCCGGAGACTGGCTGTACATGCAGGCGTTCAAGGTGGCGGTGCAGGAACGAAACTTCCGCATTCTTGACACGCTGATCGAGCTAACGCAGCAGATGGTGGAAGGCGAACTGCTGCAGATGGAGAAGCTGGGCCAGTTGATTTCGCTGCAAGAGCATTTTGACCTGATCTACCGCAAGACGGCGTGCCTGTTCTCCGTCTGTATGCGCATGGGCGCGATCCTGGGTGGGGCCACACGGGAGCAGGAAGACCGTTTAGCGGAATACGGGCGCGACTTGGGAATGGCATTCCAGATAGTGGACGATGTACTCGACTTGACCGCCTCGGAGAGCGTTCTCGGTAAACCGGTCGCAAGCGACCTGCGCGAGGGCAAGGTCACTATGGCCGTGATCCATGCTCTCGAGCGTTGCACGCCCGATGAGAAGCGAAAGATCGAAACCGTTTTGGAGGATCGGGCATTCAATGGCGTAACCCACGCCGATATTCTCGACATTCTGGCGCGATACGGCTCGGTAGAATCTGCCAATCTTTGTGCGGCGCAGTACGCTGAATCGGCGCGGAAGTCGATCTGCCAGTTCCCCGATTCCGAGATCAAACGTGCCCTGCTGTGGGCCCCGGAGTTCGTCGTCGCACGTGAGAAATAGCCGAACCGTGTTGGTCGCCTGCCTCGCAAGCTGTCGCGACTCTGAATCCTGGTCGGCGGACTCCGAATCTAAGAGCATTCAGCCTTAGGTCTTGTTGATATGAACGACGTTGTAGCATTGGTCGCACATCACGGGTACCTGATCATCTTCCTGGTGGTCCTCGCGGAAGCGCTCAATTTACCCATTCCGGCTGCTCTGGCTCTCATTGCTGGCGGAGCGTCGGCCGCTGCAGGCCATCTGAGCGCATTCACGATGATCTGCCTCGCAATGGCTGCGATGTTGATCGGCGACACGCTCATGTTCATCCTCGGTCGTTACATGGGCTGGGCTCTGCTGGGGTTTCTCTGCAAGGTCTCGACCAATCCTGAAACTTGCATTCTCCGTTCGGCGGAATCGTTCTACAAACGAGGCAAGGGCACGGTGGTTATTGCAAAGTTCATACCGGGCGTGAATGCGATGACGCCGCCGTTGGCCGGAAGCATGAAAATGCGCTACGAGCAGTTTCTTTGGCTGGACACGGCAGGCGCCCTGCTTTATGCGCTCGCTTACACCGTTGTGGGCTACATCTTCCGCGACTTTGTCCTAACCATCACCCGTGGATTTTACGCGGCTAGTCACGTGCTGGAGATCGTGCTCACGCTTGCACTGGCCGGCTATATCGGCTATCGCTTCTGGCTTTACAGGAAGTATCGTGTTTACCGCGTAGTTCCTCGCGTTCAGGTCGAGGAACTTGCGCGCAAGCTCCAGTCGGAGGATAGCGACAAGCTTCTCCTGGTGGACGTGCGAAGCCATGGCTACTACGATTCCGGCGCCTCGCGGATCAGGGGATCGGTTCGCATCGAACCAAACAATTTGAACGAGGAAATCAAGCTGCTGCCGAAGGGAAAGGACATCTATGTCTACTGTACTTGACAGCGCGAAGGGACCAGCGCCCGGGTGGCGCACATGCTCAGAGAAAGAGGCTTCAACGCATTTGTAATCGTGGGTGGCTTAGCGGCCTGGCGAAGAGCTGGAGAGCCGCTTGAGTCTGTGCCTCACGACGATCTGGTTCACCTGCCTACCTTCAGCTAAAGGGCTTGTTGCCGCAAAGTTGTTTCGAGTCGCATCACCTGTAGACCAGATTTCAACCGAAAAACGGAACGAGAACGGGATTTCTATTTGTGCTGTCCAGACAAACTGCAGGTTTCTCGTTCGTGTCGGGACAACCCACACTTCGAAGCCGCTATACTCTTCCTGATGCCTTCCAGCAACGAGGTTGAAATCAAGTTCAGAATCGCTGATGTGGCAGCGATTTCGGAGAAGTTGAAGCAATCGGGATTCCGGCTGAAGACCAGTCGCACTCACGAGATGAATACGCTCTACGACCGGCTCGGCCAGCCTCTTCGTCGAAAAGGCGAACTCTTGCGGCTCCGGAAATACGGTTCCGAATGGCTGCTAACGCACAAAAGCAAGGGAAGCTCAGGTCGCCACAAGACGCGAGTAGAGACGCAAACCAAAGTGGCGGACGGCGAAAAGATGGAGGCAATCCTGACAGCTCTCGGTTACAAGCCGTCTTTTCGATACGAAAAATATCGAGCCGAGTGGTCGGACGGGACGGGCGATGTGGTGCTGGACGAAACGCCAATCGGCAACTTTGGCGAAATCGAAGGGCCGCCGGATTGGATCGATCGAACCGCTCAGAGGCTCGGCGTCAACACAAGGCAGTACATCACATCTAACTACGCAACATTATTCCTCGATTGGAAGAAGCGCTCTCATAGCAAAGCCAAGCAGATGACGTTCCAGGAAATCGGGGAATCCGGTCCCACGCTCTAAGCAGCTTTTGCAGCAGCGCTCTCATAACCTTCGGTTGCGTAGCAAAGCGCGCGATCGAAGAACTGGTCGAGCAATCGCACTAACTCCAGCTCGCCATAAATCTCCAGAGGTCCTCGCAGCATACCTTCACGCTGCAAGAAGTCCCAGATATGCTCCTTGGTGAAGATGACGGCCCAGCAATAATCGGAAAGAGACACCTGCTGCATAGCTCGGCGCATTCCGATCTCGCGGTAACGGCTTTGGATGTCGCTCTCTTTCTTGTAGAGCAACCAATCCCCGAGGTTCTTCAAGATTTCGTGAACCCGGTCGCGCAGTTCCTGAACTGGAACCTTCGCCATATCCTTCGTCTTTTCAGACGTCCGTAGCTTCTGCAAAAAGCCCTCGACCAACTCGTCAGAGTGGTCCTCTATCAATCGCACTAAGCGCAACGCAATCACGTCTCCCTCCTTCCCCTTTTGGATGCAGGTGGGGACGGTTGCGGATGCGTTTTATATCGGCTTACGATGTTTAGGGAAGGGGGCTTATGCAATCAAATACAAAGCAATAGCCTTAGAAACTGCTCGGATCTTAAGACCCTGCTCCGCAACACTTCTTGTACTTCTTGCCTGATCCACAAGGACATGGATCGTTACGACCTATCTTGTCACCGCCTCGCACTACCTGCTGCACCGGCTGATACTCACCGGATCCGGCCATTCTCGCCTGCTCAAGTTCACGGCGCTTGCGGCGCTGGAACGCTTCCTCCAGATCATCGACCGAGGTACTTACGTTTCGGCGGCGGTGGCCGTTTCCATCCTGATCGGCTCGCGCGGGTTCGAGCGCTGGAGCGGTGCCTTCTGCGCCAGCATTGACCGTGACGCTCTCGACGGGCCGCTCTAAGATTTGCATCAGGTATAGGTATCGAACTGTATCTTCCTGGAAGCGCTTCATCATCTCTTCGAACATGTCGAACGATTCGCGCTTGTACTCAACTACCGGGTCATGCTGACCATATCCCCGGAGTCCAATTCCCTCTCTGAGGTGGTCCATGCTGAGCAGGTGGTCCTTCCACTGAGAATCCAGTACGCTCAGCATGATCATGCGCTCGTGATGGCGCATGGCATCTGGACCGATCAGGCCCTCCTTGGCGTCGTAACGTTGTTTCAGCTTCTCGAAGATGGCATCGCCCAGTTCCTGGCGGTTCAGCGTTTCTGGTTTAACCCCCTCCGCAAGTATGTCCACACCAAAGCGAGTGAAAATGGCATCTTTCAGGCCTTTGACGTCCCAATCTTCGGCATGAACGTCGCGCGAAGCAAACTTGTCGAGCAGATCGGTGAGGATGTCCGATACATAATCCTCAAGGATGAGATCTTTCTGATCCAGACCTTCCAACAAGCGCCGACGCAATCCATAAACCGCTTCGCGCTGCTTGTTCATTACGTCGTCATACTCAAGCAGGTGCTTGCGGGCTTCGAAGTTCTGCGCTTCGACTGCCTTCTGAGCGGCCTCGATTCGCTTGGTGATCAGTCGAGACTCGATGGGAACACCTTCTTCCATTCCCAGGCGCTGAAGCAGGTTAGAAACCCACTCCTTGGCAAAAATGCGCATTAAGTCATCTTCCAGCGACAGATAAAAACGCGAGGCGCCGGGATCGCCCTGACGACCCGCACGTCCGCGTAGCTGGTTATCGATACGACGCGCCTCATGACGCTCAGTACCGAGAATGAAAAGGCCGCCTGTACCGACGACACTGTCGTGCTCTTTGTCGGTTTCCGCTTTGTAACGATTGAAGATCTGGTCCCACTGATCCGTGTTAACGATGTATTCCTGGCCGGCGTAGTAGAAGAGCGTGGTTTTGCCGTCGTCGGCTTTGCCCTCGATCTTGCCCTGGGCCACACCCACGCGCTGCGCCAATCCTTTCTTGACGCATTCCTGCTTAGCCATGAACTCGGGGTTGCCGCCCAGCAAAATGTCGGTACCGCGACCGGCCATGTTGGTGGCGATGGTTACGGAACCTTGGCGACCGGCTTGAGCAACGATTTCGGCTTCGCGCTCGTGGAACTTCGCGTTGAGAACTACGTGCTTGATGCCCTTCTTTTTCAGCAGCTCAGAAAGACGTTCGGATTTCTCAATCGAAGTCGTACCCACCAGCACGGGCTGCTCTTTTTCGTGCAGTTTTTGGATCTCGTCCGCGGCAGCGAAGTACTTCTCCTTCTCGGTGCGGTAAACGATGTCCGAGTTCTCGACCCGTAACAGCGGGCGATTGGTGGGAATTACGACGACTTCCAAGCGATAGATCTTTTCAAATTCAGGGGCTTCGGTTTCCGCTGTACCGGTCATACCAGCAAGCTTTTTGTACATGCGGAAGTAATTTTGAAAAGTGATCGTTGCGAGCGTCTGGTTCTCGCGCTCGATCTTCACCCCTTCTTTTGCTTCGACAGCCTGGTGAAGCCCGTCCGACCACCGGCGCCCCGGCATCAACCGGCCGGTGAACTCGTCAACAATCAGAACTTCTTTTTCGCGCGGGTTGTCGTCCTTCGCTTTCACCACGTACTCGACATCGCGTCGATAGAGCGCATGCGCCTTGATGGCAGTCTCGACGTGGTGCTTTAGATCCCAGTTCTCCGGATCCGCGATGTTGCCGATGCCCAGCAGCTTTTCGACCTTTTCCCAGCCTTCGTCCGTCACCGTGATGCTGCGATGTTTCTCGTCCACTACGAAGTCGCCGGTCAACTGCTTGGGTTCGCCGGGCGCCGTGTCGATTTCCTCGCCTTTTTCCAGCTTAGGAATAATCCGATTTACCTTGTCATACTTGTCGGTCGACTCCTCGCTCGCACCGCTGATGATCAGGGGAGTACGCGCTTCGTCGATCAGGATGGAGTCAACTTCGTCGACAATGCCGTAGTTGAAAGGCCTCTGCACGCATTCGCGCAGATCAAACTTCATGTTGTCGCGCAGGTAATCGAAACCAAACTCGTTATTGGTGCCGTAGGTGACGTCGGCGGCGTAGGCTTCCTGACGCTCCTCGTCATCGAGATCGTGCACGATAACGCCGACCGTGAGTCCAAGAAAGCGGTAAAGCTTACCCATCCACTCGGAGACACGTTTTGCGAGGTAATCGTTGACGGTCACAACGTGCACGCCACGCCCGCTGAGGGCGTTCAAGTAAACTGGGAGGGTCGCAACCAGGGTCTTGCCTTCACCTGTCTTCATTTCAGCGATCTTGCCCTGGTGCAGCACCATGCCGCCGATCAGCTGAACATCGAAGTGACGCATGTTAAGGACACGGCGGCCCGCTTCGCGTACCACGGCGAACGCTTCTACGAGGATGTCTTCCAGCACTTCTTTCAGGGCCTGATCTTTTTCAGCCTCAATCTGCTTGCGGCGGTCGTCGTCAGCCTCAGGATCGTCCTGGAGCTTGCTCAAGCGTTCCTGAATGCGCGCCCGGAAAGCATCCGTCTTGGCGCGCAGCTGCTCGTCGCTTAAACCTTGCATCTGCGGCTCAAGCGCATTGATGGCCTCAACGTTGGGCAGCAGGCGCTTGATTTCGCGCTCGTTCTTGGTCCCGAAGACCTTGCCTAGTAGAGTGTTAATCAAATTCCGTTTCCTTCAGAAGGGAGGCGCATCCCCTGCGTATCCTAAAAGCCTAGCATACTTAGATGCTGCTGAACGGCGTAAGTCGCCAAGCGAAGGATCGAGGTAGGTTTCGCCCGAACAGTTGTGTTTAGAGGCTCCGATTGCGCGCCGCCCGGCACGCGCCCGCCTGCGTCTTTTTTGAGAGTTCAGGTAACATCGTAGCTAACCCATGGCCACTTTTTACGATCGCTTTGTGGAATGCGAGCAGCGCTGGCCACAAAACATCGCTGTCGAAATCCAGAAGCAAGAGACAGTTGAGAGCCACACCTACGCTCAGCTGCGTGGGATGGCCGAATCCATAGCTCGCTGGATCGTCGAGGGGGGGCATGCTCCCGGCTCGCGGCTTGCCATTCTGGCCGACAATCATCCCCGCTGGACGGCCGCTTACCTGGGGATCATTGCTGCGGGGTGTACTGCTGTTCCTCTGGACACAGCCTTCCATGCCGATCAGGTAGCGAAGCTACTTCAAGACAGCGGTAGCTCTGTCCTATTTACAGACAGCAAGCATCTCGAGGTGGCCAAGGAAGCGATCTCCGCAACCAACGTAGCACTGATCCTCACCGATACTGCGGCTGGCGACCTCGCGGGCTCGCTTGCGAATCTCGACACTGTATTTGCGGACCGACCCAGCGGCTTTAGGGCTGTTTCTCGCTGCTCCGAAGACATCGCGACCCTTCTATACACGTCGGGGACTACAGCCGATCCCAAAGGGGTAATGCTCAGCCATGCCAATCTGCTGGCGGAATGCAGCGGGGTCTTTGGGTTGCTGCAACTGACTCCGAGCGATGCCGTTCTGGGCGTGTTGCCTTTATTTCACGCACTGGCGCAGATGGCCAACCTGCTCCTGCCGCTGGTGTGTGGTGCTCGGGTCGTGTACCTGGAGACACTCAACACTACAGAACTGGTGCGCGCCTTGGGGGAAAGGAACGTCACAGCTTTCGCCTGCGTTCCTCAGTTCTATTACCTGATTCATGAGCGCATTCAGTCCGAGGTAGCCAAGCGCGGCACGTTGGCCAAGGTGCTGTTCAGAGGCTTGATGAAGTTGACGGTCGCGCTGAGGGCAATGGGCTGGAATTCTGGCAGACTTTTCTTCCGGAAAGTCCACCAGACGTTCGGACCGCGGATGCGCTTCCTGGTGACCGGAGGCTCGCGCTGGGATCCGCAGGTTGGACGAGACTTTTACGCTCTGGGGGTCGATATTTTGCAGGCTTACGGGCTGACCGAGACCACCGGTGGAGCCTTATGCACGCCACCCGACGACAACGTAATCGGATCGGTCGGCAAGCCTTTACCGGGAGTGGAGGTGCGCATAGCTGATCATGAGCCACAGGACGAAGGCCCTGCCGTTGGCGAGATCGCCATCCGGGGATCGATCGTCATGAAGGGTTACTGGAATCGCCCCGACGCGACTTCTGCTGTGTTGCGCGACGGGTGGCTCTACACGGGCGACCTCGGACACTTCGATGCCGACGGCAATCTGTTTATCACTGGCCGCAGAAAGGAAGTCATCGTTCTCAGTTCGGGAAAAAACGTATATCCGGAAGAGATCGAAGCCCACTATCAGAAATCGGCATTCATAAGAGAAATCTGTGTGCTTGGGTTGACGGCACGTTCCGGCGAGCCCTTCTCCGAACGACTACATGCCGTCGTCGTTCCCGATTTCGACACTCTGAAGCAGCGTAAGATCGTCAACGCCAAAGAGGTAATCCGGTTTGATGTGGAGGGCCTCTCTCAGCAACTGGCCTCAACGAAGCGAATACTTAGCTACGAGATCTGGCAGGAGGCGCTACCTCGTACCACAACTCGCAAACTGAAACGGTTTGCGATTGAAAAACGCGTTTACGCGAAGCGCGAACAACAGCAGTCTCCCGATTCCGAGGACTCCACTCCACCTTCTTTAAACGATGAAGAACAGTCCTGGATGCAAGACCCGCAAGTGCAGCGAGCTTTGAATATCATTCGAGCAGCGTCCAAGAGGGACGGAGGGTTGGTTGCGCCGAAAGACAATCTGGAGTTGGACCTGGGACTCGATTCGATGCAGAGGGTTGAACTCCTGGTCGCACTGGAAGAAGAGTTAGCAGTAGAAGTCGATCAGTCTCGTCTAGCGGAAATCTATACGGTGCGCGAGTTGGTGGATACACTTCGGCAAGACGCTCAAGCTCCAGTGGCCGTGTCTCCTCCCGAGCGACTTGGCTGGGGTTCTATTCTGGCCGAAGAGAGCAGGGACGAGGATGTCCTGAATCTCGCAAAACCGCGTCCCTTTGCTGCCGCTTCTTTGTTCCTGGTATTCCGATTCATCCAACTCTTTTCGCGCGACCGTTTTGATCTGCGCGTAACCGGACTTGACAGGCTTCCGACCCGAGGTCCATTTATCCTCTCGCCGAATCACCAGAGCTACATTGATCCGTTTGTTGTTGCTAGTCTACTTCCCTGGACCGTATTTCGCGAGATCTTCTCGGTGGGAACGAGCGACGTCTTTGGCTCGAGTTTCATGCGGCGCATCGCACGCTGGTTGCGCGTCATCGTGGTCGATCCCGATGCGAATCTGATTCCGGCCATGCGCGCTGGCGCATTCGGTTTGCGTCATGGCCGCATTCTTTTTCTCTTTCCTGAGGGAGAGCGCAGTATCGACGGCAATCCGAAGGTTTTCAAAAAGGGAGCCGCAATTCTGTCTGCACATCTGCAGGTCCCCATTATTCCTGTGGCCATCGAGGGTTTCTACGAAGTGTGGCCGCGAGGCAAGAAGTTTTTCCAGGGATTCAGTCCGCTGCGAGTTAAATTCGGAGACCCAATATATCCTCCGCGGACTGCGCATCCCGCAGAGCCTGATTACGTTCAGCTCACAGGCGAGCTACGGTCGCGCGTTGTGACAATGTGGGACGAGCTTCGTAAGCAGCGACATGAAGCTGAAGCCCTTCGCTTCACAACCGCGGCAACACACTAGGTCGTGTAAGGCTCAGCGCCAGCGGTCTACTAATTCCCACCACATGAGGCGCATCCACTCGTACAGATTTGTTTTCGCCCACTCGCGCTGCCTCCACCAAAGAACCCCGAACTCAGCAGGATTGTGCGCGGCAGCAATGTTGAACTCGAGACCCGGGGTCTCATGCTGAAACACACTCCGCGCTCTGCGGGTGTGGAAGTCAGACGTAACGATTAGTACCTTATGAACACCTCCGGCGCGCGCCATGCAATTCTCCGCTTCATGCGATTCGTCGCGTGTGGAAAGCCCATGAATGGGACAGATCGAGATTGAATTTGCCTGTGGCAGGCCTTGTACCCAACGCTGAGCCAGTTCGGGGGCGGTCCACTGATATATGCGCTCGGCTGCGGGCACATCCATGACGATCCTCGGGGCATACCCCCGCTCCAGCAGATCGAGGGCGAGCATAGGGCGATTGTAGGTTTCGCCTGCCAATACCAGAATCGCGTCAGATTTTTCAGGTTCATCGACCACCAAAAACCGGCCTGTGCCCGCCACGAGGGCGGCGAACAATCCGAGCAGTCCCAAACTCAACATCAGCCGTCTTTTCATGTGGAAGCAGGATCTTTCTTGCTCTTCTCACGCCGGGAGGACGAAAACAGCACTGAGGCTGCAAACTCGTTCACACTCGTCAGCCGGCTAGCGTGATTACTAGCGAAATCAGTGCTTTGAGAGCGCACATTATGGCACGGGAACTGCACCTTCCTGGCTTGGCGCCGTAAACCCCCTTGCGCCTGTGCTACGATAAGTTTCTCCATACTGCACTTTGTAAGTTATTGAAAATATGACTACTCGACCTATGGTTTCTACCCTGTCTTCTGAGCTGACTTCCAAGATTGCCTCACGGGAGGCCAAAGTCGCGATCATCGGCATGGGGTACGTCGGCCTGCCTCTGGCGTTGTTATACATCGGCCAGCGTTTTTCCGTGACAGGCTTCGATATTGACGGTCGCAAAGTTGACACGCTGAATCAGGGTGGCTCCTACATATATCGCATCGAGACGGCCGACATCAAAGACGCGCTGTCCCATGGCTTTGCGGCAACCTCCGATTACTCACGCATAACCGAAATGGACGCCGTAATCATCTGTGTCCCCACCCCGCTGAATGAATATCATGAACCCGACTTGAGCTTTATCACAGCCACGGCCGAAGCCATTGCGCCGAACCTTCGGGCGGGACAGTTGATCGTGCTGGAAAGCACAACGTATCCGGGAACCACCGAGGAAGTGCTGATTCCTATCTTGGAGAAAAAGAACCCGGCCCGGCTAAAGGCATCGCGTGGTGGAGAACCCAGCGGTCACGAATTTCTCGTGGCCTTCTCGCCCGAACGTGAGGATCCGGGCAACACAAGCGTCGCGCGGCGAGACATTCCTAAAGTTGTCGGCGGGTTGGATTCCGAAGCCTCTGAGCTCGCAGCCAGTCTCTACGGATCGATCTTTAACCGTGTGGTGCGCGTTTCTTCTCCCGCCGCCGCGGAGATGACGAAGCTTCTGGAGAACATCTATCGATGCGTCAACATCGCCCTGGTAAATGAATTGAAGATGCTCTGCCTGCGTATGGGGCTCGACATTTGGGAGGTAATCGACGCGGCGTCCACTAAGCCCTTCGGCTTTCAACCTTTCTATCCGGGGCCCGGTTTGGGTGGACACTGTATACCAGTGGATCCTTTTTATCTTTCCTGGAAAGCAAAGGAATTCGATTTCCGCACCCGGTTCATCGAGCTCGCTGGCGAGATCAACGTTTCCATGCCATACCACGTGATCGCGGCGGTCATGAATGCTCTGAACAAGCAAAAAAAGGCGCTGAACGGATCACGAGTCCTCATCCTGGGTGTCGCCTATAAGAAAGACATCGACGACTTACGCGAATCGCCCGCTCTCACTATTATCGAACTGCTGCAGAAGGAAGGCGCGGCGGTGTCGTACAACGATCCCTATTTCCCCAGCATAGGCAAGGGCCGGCACTACGATTTGCAGATGAAGCGCGTTGAACTGGAGAACCTGAATGAGTACGACTGCGTGCTGATCGTCACAGACCATAGCGACTACGACTATGATCGCATCGTGCGCGAATCCCAACTGGTGGTCGACACGCGGAATGCAACTCGTGGAATTCAGGACGCCAAGATTGTTCACTGTTAAAAAAGGTTGATCGCACCTGACCAGGTGCGGGAATTTTGCGCTCGTCCAGTTTTTACGCTTGCGGCGTGTAAGATTTTTTCCACACTTGCGGGCTCAAATCCCATATCGGCGATTCTTTCGGACGTAAGCAGCTGAAAGCTATCCACTTTACTAGTTTTAGTAGTGGTACCTTTCTGGCCCGAAGCTTGCTGAATCCAAGCTGCAGGGGTAAGCTGACCCGAACCGTCTCCCATGTTCAACGTCCGCGTCGGTGGGGCGCGGCCTTCAACCAAGCATCGGTCGAAAGACGCTGATCAACAG
>JBLNFC010000673.1:0-11241 GCA_050263355.1 Acidobacteriota bacterium | reverse complement strand
AATGGCTTGTTGCTGAATCTTGAGAAGATGCTTCGCCGCCTCATTGGCGAGGATATTGAAATCCTTACCGAAACGGGCCGCGACATAGGGCTCATCAAGGCAGATCCCACTCAGATCGAGCAACTAATAATCAATCTTGTTGTCAATGCGAAGGATGCAATGCCCAACGGTGGCAAGCTCACATTACAAACTGCCATTGTTGACTTAGTTGGATCGCAAGTTCTCGAAGAGGTCGGCTCTGTGAATGGCCGATATGTGCTGTTGACTGTCAGCGACACAGGCGTCGGGATTGATGCCGAAACAAAGGCACACATCTTTGAGCCATTCTTCACAACCAAAGCTCGGGGACATGGCACAGGGTTAGGCTTGTCGATGGTTTATGGCATCGTCAAGCAGAGCGGCGGACACTTGTCTGTCGATAGCGAGCCCGGTAGGGGAACGACCTTCAGAGTATTTCTGCCTTCGGTTGAGGGCAAAACCGACTCACCGAACTTCACTGAGCGGCCTCTTAGCCATGACATTCGGGGCAAAGAGACCGTATTGCTGGTCGAGGATGATAACCACGTTCGTGACTTCGCAAAGGCGGTTCTCACGGAATGTGGTTACGCAGTCTTGATTGCTGAAAACCCGCATCAAGCGATGTGCGTAAGCGAAGAGCATCAGGACCACATTGATCTGCTACTTACTGACGTCGTGCTGCCAGGCACAAGTGGACGCGAACTCGCCGAAAGGATGGTTGGGCACAGGCCAACCATCAGAGTCCTTTATATGTCAGGCTACACAGACGACGCTATTACACACCACGGCGTCTTGGATGATGGAATGTTCTTCCTGGAAAAACCGTTCACGCCTGTGTTGTTGGCGCACAAAGTACGCGAAGTTTTGGATGTTACCAACAGAGTAAGCATGCACAGAAGATAATCACCACCCTTCCGCTGTCTGCCGGATGTTCGCAATCCATCCAATTTAGCTTAAGCCGCGTACTACAAGCAAAACAGAACTCTGTGGGTGAATTGGCTACGGACGCATGCGCTACGTTTTTAGTATGACGAAAACTGCTGTTTCTTAAAGACTGAGTGGAATTGTGTTGGGATGAGATCGCGAGACTATTCACTTGCGCCGGTACATCCACCATAAGCTGCTTTCGGCCGCCAGATTGTATCGCTGCTTCAGCCCCGCTTCGTACGCCCTGTAAACCACCCAGTTGCGGTCGCCCTGTGACGACCGTTTTGGAACCATCACGATGTCAGCGTCGCCGAAATACCTATTATCGGAAGGCCTATAGGTAAGGGTAATGGTGGAGGGGTACCATCCGGCCGCGTGTCCTCCCCGTGGGGGTCGCCGGCCCATCGCATAGGGAAACGGGTTGGTCGCATCCATGGTCAGAATGGTTTCGTTGGGACGCGTCTCACGTTCCAGCAGCGCAATACCATCGTTCACGTACTCGGTGAAGAGGCGCCCTTCTGCAAGGGGATTGTCAGCAGCATCGTAAAGCAAAAGCGGCTTTAGATTCGGTGACGTGAAGCGCAAAACTTTGACAGCATTCTTCGGTTTGTATTTGCGCCAAGCTCCGTAGCCCAGGCCCGCCAAGTCCGATGTGAATTGTGGGATAAACAACAACGCTCCCAAGGATAACAACGCGACCAAGGAGGCGCGGTAAGAACGCGATCCCGTCCGCGGGAGAGAGCGATGGTCTTCTGTGATTTCGTTCAGTGTCAAAATCGCAAACACAGCGGTCAGCGGAAAATCCCCGAATTGTGCATTGCTGATTAGCAGGCTAATGTCCGCGAAGAATAGGAGTGCTCCAATGATTATCAATTTCAGGCCGCGCCATTGAGGGACGCGATTCGAGAAAAAGAGGGTAGTGGAGATCGCAAAAAGCACGACTCCCAGCAAAACCGAGGCGTGGGTCAACAATGCGCCAACAGGCGATTTGAGGGCGCTAGCGCGCGCGCCTGCTGCCATGCGCAAATCGGCCGTCATCGCGGACACGTCGAAGCGAAGATATGCCAGCATACATATCGCGACAAGAGAGAACCCAGCAATGATGCCGAGAATGCGTTGTCTGGTGAGACGCCGCACCAGCAATGAGATGACGCCAATAAGAGTGAGTGAAACGAAGAAGTAGCTCGCTTTCAGGAAAAGCGTCAGACCAAGGGCGGCACCGGTCGAAACCCCACCGAGCCATCCGTCGTGTTGCTTACTTTTTGCAGCACGAGCCGGTTTGAGAACTTCTAACAATATGATCCCAATCAATGCATAACCGTAGCGGTTATAAAGCATCGCGTGGCTTGACATGAATGGGGAAAGACCTAGCGGATAAGGAGCCGCCACCAAAGCTGCAAGAAAGAAACCCAGAATCATCTGCGGCGCAGACGTCAGACGATTTCGCCCCAAGAAGTAAGACCACATGCCCACCACCAGCGCCATGATTGCGCTGCCATAACCGATGCCATCGGCCGTGTGATGCGAGATGGTCAGACCTAAACCCGAAATCATAAACATGAAAGGTCCGAATGGGCTCGCAAAATCGATATGCGGACGTTGACCGTTGATGACACGCCAGCCGCCTGCCAACCATACGAAAATGTCATGTCCGTAAATTCTGGTGGGAACCGCTCCAATAAAAGCCGTTACCCCGCAGATCACGGCCAGGCCGGCAAAGAACGGAACTAGCAGCTGGGATGGTTGATGTCCGATCGACTCCCGGCGCACTTCCAAAGAGGGTTCGAGACAGACCTCCACACCCAGCTCTCTTACACTCCCGGGCTGATCACTGGGGTTTTCGAGAACCTGGGTATCCTGACTCTGATGGGTACCAATCATGAGGTGAATTGCTCGACGTCAGTAACGTAACTATAGCGCTTGCATCCAGGGCCCTAAAGTTACCGAGGTGTCGTACGGGCTAACGGGCAGGTAATTTGCAAAGCTTTGCAGCGCGAGCGGGTTGGGCGGCGCTAAGTGAGGCGATTTCGTTCATCCCCGGTCATCCGAATGGCAATCCGAATGCTCGAATACTGAATAAGTCCCCCTGGGGTTACGTCTCCACGCGGTTAGACACGTGCTACCCCCCTTTGTGTGCAGGTGTCTGCAGGTATCGAGGCGTCGCTGCAATGGCATTCCTAGAAACCGAGAGACCTTTTTGTTCGCATTTGCTCATAAACGGAATTCGCTCCCGGACGTGCGGTACCACTTCAGAGTCGGCCTGCCATTAAGAAATAGGGAGATTATGCGCGCCATTAAGATGGTCTACGAGGCATTCCTGAAGTTTTGCCTTTTTTCGCTGCTTACTGCCTGGACGGCGACCGCAGCTTTCCCCCAGGCGAATCTGCAAGGGCGGTGGTCGGTACTGCCATACACTACGCCTATAAATCCCATCCACGCAGCCCTTCTGAATAATGGCAAAGTTCTGATCATTGCCGGATCGGGTAACAACCCTCCTGTCACAAATTTCCAGGCCGCTGTGTGGGATCCAAGAGATGGGAACATCACCACCCAGTCTATCGGCTGGGATATGTTCTGCAATGGGATGGTTGTGCTGCCGGATGGGCGACCGTTCGTCAATGGGGGCACCGTTCAGTACAACCCGTTTCACGGGAGTCCGAACACTTCGGTGTTTGATCCGCTGACGAGTCAGTTTACCGATCTCCCACTCATGTCGAACGGTCGTTGGTACCCGACGACGACCACGCTGCCGGATGGAAGTGTCTTAACAGTTTCCGGTACTACATTGACCGGGACGACCAACACAAAGGCTGAGATCTTCTCTCCCTCCACCTGGAAGTGGAGTCCTGCGTACGCACTCGGCTGGACTCCTCCGCTGTATCCGCGCCTGCATGTGCTTCCCAACGGCAATGTTTTCTATTCCGGGCCGGGATACCAGTCGCGATACTTCTTTCCAGCTACCCACACGTGGTCGGGAATCATCGCGAACACCAATTATGCACGGAAGCGAACCTATGGCAGTTCAGTTCTTCTACCACTATCACCAACCAATAACTACAAGCCGGTTGTGATGATTCTCGGGGGAAACACACCTGCGACGTCGACTACGGAACTGATTGACCTCTCTGCGGCGACTCCGGTGTGGCAATGGGGGCCAAGCATGTCGCAACCTCGGATCGAAATGAACGCTGTAATTCTTCCAACCGGAAAGATTCTGGCATTAGGGGGCTCGGGAACAGACGAAAATGCGACGACCGCCAGTTACAACGCTGACCTGTACGATCCGGTAAGCAACACCTTCTCGTCGGCAGGCAAGAATGCGTTTCCCCGGTTATACCACTCGGTAGCCATGCTTCTGCCCGACGCCAGGATTTGGCTCGCCGGCAGCAATCCTCAGCGCGGGACCTACGACCCGAAAATGGAACTCTACGAGCCCGGGTATCTATTCGACAGCAGCGGCAATCGCGCTGTGCGCCCTACCATTTCCACTGCACCGGCTGTTGTTAATTACGGCCACACGTTCACAGTGGCAACTCCCGATGCCTCGAATATCACCTCCGTTGCGCTAGTCCGACCCGGTGCAGTGACCCACTCGTTCGATATGGACCAAAGGCTGATCAATTTGTCGTACAGGATTGGGTCGGGATCCTTGTCGTTGACTGCCCCTCCTGATGCCAACATTGCTCCGCCAGGCTATTACATGCTTTTCCTCCTGAACTCGTTTGGCGTACCATCAGTCGCAACCTTCCTTCAGGTCACCTCCGGTCCGGATTTCTCCATTACGCCGTCTCCGTGGCAACGGGTCATCGTACGTGGGCAGAGCACAAGTTACAGCTTCCAAATTGTGCCTTCAGGAGGATTACAGGGCCAGGTGAACCTGAGTCTTTCGGGTGTGCCAGCAGGAGCGAGTGCATCATTGATGAACACTGCGCCGCCAGCAGGAGGATCCTCTGGACTGAATATCGACACAACGAACCTGAATCCACCCACTCTGCCCCAGACTTACACCATTACAGTGAGCGGAAGCAACGGAACACTGCTGCGGACGGCGCCTCTCCAGCTGTTGGTGAACTCGCCTGGTGATTTTTCACTATCAGCTTCACCCAGTGCCGTGGCTATTACACGAGGGGGAATAAGTGGCAAGGTGACCCTTACGCTAACACCTAGTTTGGGATTTGTGGGTGTCACGAAATTCTCAGTCAACGGGTTACCCGCGAAGGTGACCGGGAAGTTCAATCCAGTGTCGCTCACATCCTCGGGAACGACGACCCTGACTCTAACTGCTGCAAGCGGTGCGCTTGCTGGCACTAGCACAATTACGATAACCGGAACCAGTGGCACCCTTGTGCATGCGACCAACGTCATGCTCACCGTCCAGTAAATGCGCTTGGGCGTCACTGACCGTTCATATAATCTACGGGCATATGTTAACCGCTATTCGGCAGAGCTTTGGTAATCAAAATGGCTTTTTCTAGAAGATGTTTTTGCCAGCTCTTCGGGGTCGCGGCTGGCGTACACATGGCTAATGCTCTGAGTCTCGGGTCTGACTTCAGCGAAAACGATCAGTCTCGAGATCAAGGTTTTATTCGCCTCGATAGAAATGAGAACGCGTACGGTCCCCCACCCAGGGCGGTAGACGCCATCAAGCGCGCTGTCACGGAAGCGAGCCGCTATCCTCGGGCACAGAACGATCACTTGAGAGATGCCGTTGCGCATTTTCATCGTGTAGACCGAGAAAAAGTATTGCTGGGGGCAGGTTCCTGTGATTTGCTTCGCATGGCTGCGGAGGCATTTCTTGGCCCCGAACGACCGCTCGTTATCGCGGATCCAACGTTTGGGGCGCCCGAACACTATGCCGCACGGATCGGAGCACCGCTCATAAAGGTGCCGTTAACGCGTGAGCTTGATCATGATCTCGATAGGATGCGCACTAGGTGTCGCGATAGCGGAAGAGGGCTGGTCTACATCTGTAACCCAAACAATCCGACCGGCACGCTAACTGCCTCGAAGGAAATTGAAAAGTTTGTTGCGAGTCTACCGGCAACTGCGGTTGTGATCGTCGACGAAGCGTATCACGAGTACGCCGGTGTGTCCGGCATGTATGCGTCATTGATAGATAAGGCCGCGGTTAGCGATCGACTGGTTGTTCTCAGGACATTTTCCATTGCGTACGGCTTAGCCGGCTTGCGCGTCGGTTATGCTGTTGGGAGTCCAAAGACACTAGACGCGATGAGGGCTTTTGCACCCGAAGATAACGTGAACACGATTGCCGCATCCGCTGCTTTGGCAGCGCTCGAGAGTGGAGACGTAATTCGTGAATACGTCAGACGCAATGATGATGATCGCCAAGACTTTTTTAATCGCGCCACCGAGAGAATGCTAAAGCCAATCGATTCGCACGCGAATTTTGCGTTCATGAACATGTTCAACCCGGCGAACGATGTCATCCAGCATTTTCGTCAACACGGGATCATGGTTGGTCCTCAGTTCTCATCGATGTCCACGCATATCCGGATTTCCTTTGGTACCCCCGACGACATGACTGAATTTTGGAGAGTTGCGGACCTTCTACCAATGCAGGATGTTCCAATGTAAAAGTGAATACTGCTGAGATTCAAGTGTTGCGATCCTGCACGCGCAGTTCTTCCGTGCTCGGCTGCTACAGGGGCGTTTTGGTATAGGTCTGAAAGGCATCCGTTAGACCGGAAGTGCACCGGCCCGATGTTGCCCAAGTTAAAGTGCAGGCTTGCGAGCAGATTGCCCGCAAACGTGAGGCTACGAAACCTGCTTCATGGGATGAAGCCGGGACCGGTGCTGCTCCTTCGCCTCTTCTATGGAACGAACCTTTCGGCCAAGGGCAGCCAGCTGGCCAAGTTCCTGCTGGATTGCTTGCAAACGTTCATGCCTCTGGC
Organism: Acidobacteriota bacterium; assembly: GCA_050263355.1. Lineage (GTDB taxonomy): Bacteria > Acidobacteriota > Terriglobia > Terriglobales > Acidobacteriaceae > Gp1-AA122. The sequence continues at coordinate 4,384 of JBLNFC010000673.1, read as the reverse complement.
CGTGAGCGACTTGAGCATCGGTCTCATTCCCGCCTTCTCGCCGATATTGCTCGTTGAGCCGTTGAATCTCCGCAATCTCCAGACGGAGACGCCCGATCTTTTCCCGTAGCACTTCGAGGTGATCCATGTATCCAGAATAACTCATATCGACGGGAAGCGCATCGGTACGAATCTCGTTTTCAGTTTTAAGCGATGTTGAGCGCGCGGATGAACGTCTTCACAACGGGGTATTTGGCCCAAGCTTCAAGTCTGATCACGAGCAGTTGCTGAGTATGATGAGGTTTGTTTGTGAACGTGGCATTATTCCTTTGTCATGAACTGCTTGAGCCCAGATCGCCGTGTTCAAGTTGTTTCAGCCTGAGGTATTACTCACGCGACCTGCCGCATGACTGCAGTGGCGAAAGACAGTGTTTTGAAGCTCTTGAAAGACCTCGCTGCGCTTTGCGGCAAGGTATCGGATCAGCACGTGCGTGTCCGCCGCGTTCAGTGCGATGAAATCTGGGCGTTCATTGACGGCAAGGACAAGAATCTCACGATGGCACAAAGGGAGCGCCGGAGCTGGCAGCGTGCTGGACGTGGACTGTGCGGGATGGCGACAGCAAATTATCATTCCAGACCCCGCTCGGACATCGCGGAGCGGAAACCGCAAAGGCGTTGACCACTCGATAGCCAGCCTTTTTTACAACCTTTCTCGCAGCAAATCTCAAGGGGTTGCCACACTCTGCAACAGTCTTGGGCAGACGACAGTCAGGCTAGAGGTGAAAAAGGGACGATAGTCATTTGAGTCGCTAAGCGGATACGAGCTCATGCCGCCTGTTCTGAAGGGCTTTTTCCCTCGCGCAAGACTTGTTCCATATGCTTCCCCAGAGCATATTAGATGTCCGCCTTTGCCTGCTCGAAAGTGGCAGCACGAACAGCTATCTGTGGGTATTCGCTCGTGCCATTCCAGCCATCCTCTTCTAGCCAGAACTTGCACTGAAAACGGAGACATGGTGTGACTTTCAGCGATACGGCGCGGTGTGTCGTGGCTGTCTCCCAAGCACCGGATTGCGGTCATTATGCCATGGTTCCGCTGAGGGCAGAATGCATCCAAGAACTTTGGTGTAGGGGGGCTCCGGGAAAAACAATCCATATAGGCTACAGAGAGTGTGTGGCCTATCAATGGCCCTAACGTAACGGTGAGGTAATGAGTTGCTAGTAATGCATCACATAACTGTTGAGCCATTTACGTCGGCTGTGCTTGTCGCTAATGTCGATGATGTCTCGTCATTGTGCGGGATCCACGAGGAGCCGACGCTGTTAGCTCGGGGGAGGGCGACGGTGTCGGCTGTCAGTGGACAGGAGGCGCATTCATGCAGGCGCCGGAGCGAGAACGTTCGGGAACAATTGTGCGGAACCACCAGGGAACAAGACGAGAAAAGACTCCTCGAACTGATTCTCGAGACCGGTTGCCTATCTTGAGGCCATCGATCTTGGGCAGGCGACTTGCCAACTTTCCTTCTCCTAGCACCGGTCCTTTTACTCTCATATGATGTCGGTCCATGTGGAGGATCACTGACACTCCTTCTCATGCGCTCAATCGTCGTTGTGACCCTTTCGATCTGACCATTTGGCATTGCTCTCTTCCCTGAATCCAAGCCGGCGGATTCAGCCGGTTCTCAAGCCCAATCGCCCGACACTCGGCCGACGAAGGCAGCGAAGAAGTCCCTCAGGGCGAACTTGCACCGGCAGTCCTCCGACTCGACGAGGCGAACTCTTCTCCTCTCATCCAGGCGCTTTATAAGCGACTCGTGAAAAAAGGACGATCGAATCCTCCCGCGTCTCAGTTCAGCCAAAGTTCGACAAAAGTGCATCGGATAATCCAGCAGTCGTTCGGTGTTCTACTCTCGCAAATGCCCGACGCAATCCACGGCAGTGACGTTCCTCTTGTCAATCGATCAGCCTGCTTACGAGACGACAGGATTATCGCGAGAATACCCGTGGCCGGTAGCTGAACGTGACGCCCACGAAGGACGCTTTGCGTATGCCAACGATTCGCTCAAACGGAACAGGCTCATTCGGCAGGGATAGAGTCTGAAGCGTCTGCCCACTGAACCCGTTCGCCAGCACCAAGTTCAGCCCGGCGTCGAGCCTCTCTCCCAATGAACGGATCACCTGACCGTGTAGTGTCTTTTCCGCAGTACCGATAAAGCCGTCGCCTAAGGGCTTCCGTCCTACATACTGAAATTCGGCTGATGCTTTGAATGGACCCGGCAAGCGAATTGATGTCGCGGAGAAATCCCAAATCAGGCGGGCGCCTCCGGCAGCAGTTCGCGGGTTGTGGTCTCGATCGAATTTGCTCTGGCAAACGTTGCCTGCAATGTGGCAAAGGAAGAACTGTGGCGGGGCGAAATTATGAGCGAGCGCACCAGCGATGCGCCGATATTTTCCTGGAGGCCAGTGTCAGGATCCAACCGCGCGAGTTGAGACGAATTGCTGACCCGGACGAGGGCCAGCCGTACGTCTGTTGTGCTTATGGATTGTGTGATCGCTAACTCGTAAGCGCGTGATGAGGAGAATGGCTCAGTCCTTCCCGAGGCTATTCTGGTGCGCGGGTCGTTGGTGTGGAAAGCGCGAACGTAGCTGAGGCTCAGGGTGGGAAGAAGTTTGCTGTCCGGTACATGCAGATTCAGTGTGCCTCTTGGCGAAGTCATACTTTCGAGAGCAGCCAAAAGCGGAGACTCGCCGAGAAAGGCAAAAAATGGAAATGCCCCCTCCCTCCAACCTCCCGTTAAGGAAAAAGCAGGCACTTCACTTTGGACGCCATCGGAGCTAACTCTAACGCTTCCTACAGTGAAGTCAGCGGGCCTACAGAGTAGATGAAAGTACTTCTACCGGCGACCGCCATCCCCGATGTGCACGACGCCAAACAGAAATGCCTGCCCCCTTGAGAGAAGAGAGCAGGCATTTCGGCGATGGGGTTTTTACGTCAACACGCTACAACAACGTGTACTGAAGCGGAACCTGTCAACTGTAACAGGTGGGTGCATCCGGAGAGCGTCGTACTATCCAACCAAGCCAGACAACCAGGATAGACAACCTACTATGAGTACTGCCCCTCTGCGGGCCTCATGGAAAAAGCTCGGGGGAGGGCGAAGTCCACAGGCCCGCATTTTCGCGTCTTCTTGCCGACTGACATTCGGCCATGGATTTAGTGTGCATAAAGCGGAGTACCGCGTTCACGTTTAGGCTCGGGCTGTTTTTTAGCTTGTGGTTCCGATGCGTCAGCCAATTGGCGCGCCTTGCCCAGCAGATGTTCGATTTCAGGCGTTCAGTAGTTTGATTCTAGCAGCGCTAAGCCGTGAGGGACTAATGCGACGGCGTCGTGTCACCCCCATCACGCGATACGCGCTTCCCCGCACTCACCTCCAGCGGCATACTTCGCGCTCTGTGAAACTTGCAAAACTCTGTTTGATGGCGCACGAATCCGATGTGGACTCTGGTACTTACCTTCTCCCAGGAGGAGTCGACCCCATGGTAGAGGATTACGTGCCCCATAAGAGAGACTGGCAGGAAATCGCCGCCGAGGCTTCGGTCGAAAAGGACCACAAGAAATTGCAGGGGCTAGCGGAGGAGTTGGCAAAGGCTCTGGAGGAACGAGACGAGCTGGGGAAACGTCGGCTTGAGGCATTCGCTTCAGCTACTCCCGCGGAGTTTTCACTTCCTCGGCCGCTGACTGGCCGATTGACAGAGTGAGGTAAAATTCAGGTAACTCTTGGCTCACCCTGTAGTTTGGGGGAAAAAATCAAACTGCTTGTTTCTTGCGATAGGAAGAGATGCCCGCTTAACGCCGCAGCGGGCATCTTTTGGTTAGTGCGCTTTTCCGGCGGTCTTTTTGGTCGAAAAGGGCAATCGTGTAGCGCAGGAGCTGGGAAAGGCTCTGGACGAACGAGACGACTTGGCAAACGCAACGTCGCCTTGAGCGCTGGGCCGCTATAAAGATGGGCGTGAGTGCTGGGGGAGGACATACCCGCGTCGGCAACACCACCACCGTCGCAGTAGGATCACGCCCGTCCGAATACTGCGCTCATTTGATAGGTTTGTAAACGGCCAGAGAAGCTGCTTCGGGCGCGTGCTCGCGCTTGTCACGGTGAATGACATCATGTACTCTCGCTGCTGCTAGTAGAAGAGAAAGCGATTACTGCCACGAGCGGCCTCAGATCCCTTCGGGGAGGTGGATCTGGGGCCGTTTCTTTCCATTTGGCAAAAAGTCAGCCGCTGCTGTCCCTTCGCTTGCTTACATGTTCAGCTTCGCCAGCTTCTCATCGGATGCTTGTCGGCGGCTTCCTTCTGACGGAGATGTCGGACGGGTCCCTGGTAGGGGCCCGTCCCTCCCCTAGCTAGT
>JBLNFC010000672.1:0-5034 GCA_050263355.1 Acidobacteriota bacterium | reverse complement strand
TCCTCCGTGCCTCAGTGCCTCCGTGGTGAAACTTACTTCGAAACCGCCGCGAACAACTCCGAATGCATTAGCGACTGAAACTTCTTGTCATCGGTTTTGAAATGCAGCTGCAGATTCGAGCTGTCGGAATTCACGGTCAAGCTGTCCATCGCGATCTTCTCCACAGGCGTCGCATTCATCTTCTTGTACATGACACCTGCTTTTAGCAACGAAGACAAAGTCGCTGCCGTCATCGAATCGGTGGTCAGTACATCCATGTCGAAGTTGACGCCGCTGTTGAAGTTCATCACGTAGCGCGAGGCCAGCAACCGCTTTTTTACCGTCTCGTAATCGGCCAGCCGGGCAGCATCACCTAAAGCCGAGCGCAGCATATTTTGCGTGCCCTGCTGATCAAGAATGCTCCACACCGGACCCGAGTCAACATTGCTGATCATATCGGCCATTTGCGTATTTGAATCAAGGCCGGTGCTGTAACCGTCACGTACGTCAAGCGCTCCAGTCAAAGCGGAATGATCGCCAAACAAAAGCGTGTTGTCGTCGAGGAATGTCATTTCCATCCCGCTCGACATCGGATAGATGAATGAACTGTGATACTTCGCAGCCTTGATCTTCCTGAGGTTCATGCGCTTGTAGAAAGCCTTCACCGGAAACAGGCCCTGGGCAACTCCGACCACGCGCACTCCCTGTTTCGGTACCCGATACGAAGCGAAGGTAAGCTGATCCACGTCTTTGTCGGTATCAACGCCCACGCTCTTCAGAGCCTCTTCAAATTGTTTCAGACTCTGCGGGAGGACTTGCGCTTTCAACGCCATCGCTGTATCGGAACTGCGCAACGCCCGATAGTCGACCGAAATAATCTGCTGAATGTCGGATGGGATCACGGCACGCGCATTGGTGCCGAGCGGCATTGCCACTGCCGCCGTCTCGAGCAGCAGAACAAACGCCATAAATTGTGCAAGTTTGCGCATAAAACCTCTTGTACTTGGATGCTTCCAGCGGCTCTGGAGTGACCCGCTACTTAATTGTAAGCCCGCATTGGCTTTACCGGGGGTGTACGGAAGTACACTCCTTACCGGATTACCCGCAGTTGGAGGTTCCGGCTGATGACAGTTCCCAAGCGTGCAAATCGCCTATCTCTGAGGCGCATCCGATGCTGCCAGAATACGCTCCGCGCGCGCGCGGGTGTGATTCACCACCGACTGGTCAGCGACGATCTGCTTCAGGACGGGCGCGATAGCTTGCACTTCCATCAGGCTGTTCCCTTTCTGCATGTCTTCCATCCTCTTCAGTTCCTCGTCCAGCGCCAACTTCTGGTAACGATGAAAATGCTCCAACCGTTCAGCAAACTCCATGGTTGTCGAAATACCTTGAAAGATCCTAGTTAACTCCTGGGCCGCAGGATTAGTCGTGTAGTTGAACGTCGCCGACGTATTTCTCTGGCCATCTTTGTAACTAAGCGTCTTCATTCCTGTATTTGCGATCTTTCCTTTGCCACGCTCCAGTTCTCCCTCGAAGTAATTGGCCCGCTGCGCAAGTTGCAGAATCTGAGATCGAGTCGCATCTGACACTTTGAAGTCAAAGCGAAACGACTGATCCGACTCATCAGCGGATTTCGCTTGCTCGCCGGATGTGTACGTGCCTTTCCCGGTCGCGTCCACGGCGATCGAATAGTGATTGGGAGTGGATTGGGGAAAGTCGAAAGTGAAGCTTACCAGCGGCAACGAAACCGCATTGCTCGGAGAACCACCGTCGGAACTCTGTCTCGCCACCGCGGACGCGCCGGCACATGCGATCATCGCAACCACAACAAGGACTACCCTGAGTCTGAGGATCATACCGCCTCGATTGTAATCAATCGGACGCAACATTGACTTCTGCTAGGCCCACGAGGGCTCGTTAGGGCGATCGCTTCGTCACCAAATGGTAGTTTCCAGCGTGGTCCGCATATATGCCTTGACACGTATATACTCCATACAGTATATAAGGAGTGTGGAATCCGTCTTCGAAATCATTGCGGAACCGAACCGCCGCGCGATATTGAGCCTGCTGGCCTCGTCAGAGCAGTCCGTGGGAGAGATCGAGCGTCAGCTTCGTATGCCGCAGCCAACCGTGTCGAAGCACCTGCGCGTTCTGCGTGACGCGGGCTTCGTGGAATCCACGGTGGACGCACAGCGCCGTCTCTACCGCCTGAAACCTGAACCACTTCAGGAACTGGATGCCTGGCTGGCTCAGTTTCGCCGCTTCTGGTCCGCTCACGTCGACGCTCTCGAACGCCACCTCGACCGCATGAATAGTGATCAATCAGCACCATCGAAAAACAAGACAAGGAAAAGAAGATGACTCATCGCGATCAGTACACACCGGGCCCGGCCAGCGGTGCGCAGGTAAGAAAAGACCGGCCACAAACCCACCAGCAACAAAACGAGCCAGACAAGTGGACGCTCATTCTCGTCCGCGAATTGCGCCACTCGCCGGAAAAAGTCTGGCAGGCGCTTACCGATCCGGCGCAGCTCCGCGAGTGGGCTCCGTTTGACGCCGAGGGGAGCCTGGGTGTGACTGGAAGCACGGTGAAGCTCACCTGGGTGGGAGCGCCCGCACCGCTGGAAACAAAAGTGACGCGAGCCGACGCTCCCAAGCTGCTTGAATACGACGATATCAAGTGGGAACTCGAAGCTTCTGTTAACGGCACCCGCCTGACGCTGTGGCACAACATTGATCGCCGCTTCATCTCGTGGGGCGCCGCGGGCTGGCACATTGCTTTCGACGTTCTGGATGGGCTTCTGAACGGAGCTCCCATCGGCCGCATGGCTGGTCCGGAGGTGATGAAGTTCGCCGGCTGGCAGCGGCTGACCGCCGAGTACGCAAAGCAATTCGGAGTTGAAAGCCCCAACTGGCCGCCGAAGGCGGATCAGAAGCCGTGAAGCAAGGAGAGCAGTAGCCCATTGAAGCCTGGTTCCAGAACGCGCGCTTTTCCGCTGACTGGGCCGGAAGCCCGCTGCGGCTTGAGTGGGGCAACTCCACGGCTTTGGCAAAGTCTTACAGTCCGCAATCCAAGCGCTCGTTCGGTAAATATGCAGCAAACTCTCAATGGAAGGGATTCAATGATCAGCAATACCACCCAACGTTCGATTTTTCGCTGGATTCACATCATAGTTGCCATTCCGATTCTCGGTTACATCTACAGTCCGTTCGAAAAACTTCCGGACTACGCCCCCTTAACCCGGTTTGTCTTTCTCCCTGTAATGGTCCTTACAGGATTGTGGATGTGGAAAGGGCATCTGGTTCGACGACTGGTTTCGAAGAGATCGCCCCAGTGATTTGCATGCGCTGTCGCGCCGCGAAGTCCCGGCGGCGGCAAATTCAAGCCCGAAGTCCAAGACACAGCGGTTTTCGCCGCTGTGCATCGGAGCCCGGTTTCGGCTTGCGTGGAGACAGTTCAAACCTTCCTCGCCTGCTTCGGCTTGGGCTCCGGCTTGGACTTCGGTTTACTTTTTCCCTTGAGATTGAGCGCCACTGCAGCGCGGATGAGATCCTTCAAGGCCACCTCATTGATGTTGTCGCCTTCATGGATGTCGATAGCGCGGCGGACATTCCCCTCGAGGCTGGAGTTGAATAGACCGGACTGGTCTTTCAACGCGGCTCCCTTGGCAAAGGTCATCTTCACGACGCTCTTGTAGGCCTCTCCCGTGCAGACCATGCCGCCGTGGGAAAAGACGGGAGTACCCGGCGAACTCGCCTTTGCCCACTTCCACTCTTCGACGATCTCCGGGTCTGCCTCGTGTATGATCTGGCGCACTTTGGCGAGCGTTTTCCCGCGCCAGTCCCCAAGTTCCCTGATCCTGGCATCGATAGTTGCAGCGGCAGATTCCGTCGCGACGGGCTTTTTGGCAAGCGTCTTTTTCACCTGAACTCCAATCTGCGACGTATTTTAGCTGTGCTCAGCCTAGCCTGCACGTCCGCGACTCACAACCAAGTCTGCCCGCCCCGGTGTCTTGCGGGCAGGACCCGAGGAGACAGTACCTGCTTCGTCAGGCTTGCCGGCGGAATCGGCCGGGTCTTGTTCCGGATCATCGTCCTCTTCCTCCACTTCTTCTTCGAAATCCTCGTCGCACCAGACTTGCGAGTCGCCAAGCAGGCTGTTGGCAGCGTGGCGGGGATCGAGTATGACGTTGTGCATGAAAGGCTCGAAATTCGTGTGGCGGAGGTTGAAAGAGGCGGTCTGAAGCGCATAGAGGAGGAGGCCCGCTTGTTTGGTGTCGAGTTGGCCGCCCATGGTCATACGCATGATCTGCATGAGCGCGACCTGAATGGAATTGGCGTCCTCAAGCACAGGGAGATCGATGGCGCGCGCCCGGCGTGCGTGCCCGGCGTTGACCAGGATGCGCTGCTCATGCCACTTCTTGTGAAAGAAACAGAACTTGTTACGCCGCAGAGCGGGAGAACCGCACTGGGTGCCGTTAACTTTGATGTGCTGACAACGATTTGGATAAGAAGACATGTATGAAGCCTCGTATTTGAAAGTCAGTCGTTGGTCGTCGATCATCGGCCAACTCGTCGTTGGTCGTTCGTCATTGGTCGTTCGCGAATTGTGATGGGCCTCCCACCCCCTCCCCCTCCGGTCTATGAAAACAATGGAGTTCCGGGCGCGTGGGCACCAAGATCTTTGAGTTATAAGGACTTATAGGGAAAATCTTAGCGAGTAGTACTTACGATCACGTAGAACGTTCTGCATGTTAGCTATACTGTTAGTATTGCAGTATAGCTGTGAGGCAAGTCAATCAGTTTGTTACAGAAATCGCGCAGCACTTCCCGTAGCAGGAATAAGTTGCGGCGATGTGCCGAAATTTCGGCGCGTGGGAGGGACTGAGCGGAGGAGCTATTCCACTCAAGCCAAACCAGGTTCATCGATCACTTACGGCTGCATGCTTACGCCGTACTTTGTCCCGTAGGGACCTGTGCCAGTAGCCCAGCCCTTCAGCGTTTGGGAGGGGCGCGCACACGAAGCACTCCCACAGGGACGGCTGAACCTATGTC
>JBLNFC010000671.1:0-3480 GCA_050263355.1 Acidobacteriota bacterium | reverse complement strand
CCTCCGGAACATATTTGTCGATCAGTTCCTTGCGCTCGGCAAACTGCTCCCGTAACGGACGTAAGTCCTCGCCAGGAACCGATTCTTGCAGGGAACGCCATTTCATATTGGTCGCTAGTCGCTAGTCCTTGGTCGTTGGCAGTCTCGACCGATGGGCGCTTCTAATAGCTCGTTACAATGCAAAGTTTCTGGGACGGCTACTTGCCGGTTGACCTGCTTCAGTGATCGTAAGTCGGTCCACAGATTTCGTTTGCCAGAGACTAACGACCAACGACCAGCGGCCATAATCACATTCCCGGCATCTTCATCCCGGCGAGACGGCGCGCGAAGCTCGGTTTCCCCATCTGCTTGAACATCTTTTTCATCTGCGCGTACTGTCGAAGCAGGTTGTTCACTTCCTGCACGGTTGTTCCCGATCCGCGGGCGATTCTCTTCCGGCGGCTTCCATTGATAACTTCATGGTGCTCGCGTTCGTGCCGCGTCATGGAATTGATGATCGCTTCCACGCGGTTGATCTGGCTGTCATCCACCTTGTCAGCCGCGGCCTGCAGCCCGGAGAATGGCCCGATGCGAGGCAGCATTCCGACTAGGCTCTGTAGCGACCCCATCTTCTTCACCTGTCGCAATTGATCGCGGAAATCCTCCAGAGAGAACCCATCGCCGGTGATCGCCTTGGTCGCGATCTCCTGCGCGCGCTTCTTGTCCACCTGCTGCTCGGCTTTTTCGATGAGCGACATGATGTCGCCCATGCCCAGGATCCGCGAGACGATGCGGTCCGGGTGAAAGGGTTCCAGCGCATCGTACTTTTCGCCCACGCCGATGAACTTGATCGGCTGCCCGGTGACTTGGCGGATCGAGAGCGCCGCACCGCCGCGCGCGTCGCCATCCATCTTGGTGAGCACTACGCCGGTAAGCGTCAGCTTCTTGTGAAACTCATCCGCGGATCGCACTGCGTCCTGACCAGTCATCGAGTCGGCCACAAACAGGATTTCCTGGGGATTCATCAGCTTCTTCAGCGACTGCATTTCGTCCATCAGCTGATCGTCGATGTGCAGACGTCCCGCGGTGTCGATGATGAGCACGTTGCAGCCGGTGTTGATCGCCTCCCGTCGCGCTTCTTTGGCCAGCCGCTCAACCGTGGCTGTATTCGCCTCCGTAACCTGCCCTTCGTAGATGTTGGCTTTGATCGCTTGCGCCACTACCTTCAACTGCTCCCGCGCCGCGGGACGGTAAACGTCGACGGATACCAGCAGCGGACGGTGGCCCCCATTCTTGAGCCAGTTCGCCAGCTTCCCCGATGTGGTCGTCTTGCCGGAACCCTGCAGACCAGCCATGAGCACGACCGTCGGAGGTTGAGAAGCGAACTTCAGCTTGGCCGTGTCCTGCCCAAGCATCTCGACCAGTTCGTCGCGCACGATCTTGATGACCTGCTCGCCGGGCGAGAGCGCGGTCATGACATCTTGCCCCAGCGCCTTATCCCCGATCTTGTCGATCAGCTGCTTGACGACCTTGAAATTAACGTCCGCTTCCAGCAGCGCCAGCCGGATCTCGCGTAGCGCCTCTTGAATGTTGTCTTCATTCAAGACCGCCTGGCCGCGCAGGTTTTTGAATGCTTTTTGTAGTTTTTCTGAGAGATTCTCAAACATAAAGACCTATTTTACCGTGCTTGAGAGGATTGTGGCGGCGTTGCCCCTGGCCGGATGGAACGTCGTGTGTTCGCTTTGTGTATCTCGGTGTCCTCTGTGCTTGACTGCGTCAGGAACGAAGTTGCACCCCATCCCCGTCCTGAGGAATCGCCGCTTGATCGATGACCCGAGCAGCCTCAAGCTGAAACGCCAAATCCGCCCGAGTTACGAGGCAGTGATTGATCGCCTCCATGTGGACCGCGATTATCTGCGCTTGGGGTGCGCTCCGGCACACCTCAATCACGTCTTCCGGAGTCATGGTGATCGGGTCACCTTCCAGAAATCGAGCGCCGCCAGCATTAAGAACAATCACATCCGGAGTGTAGCGCTCGAGCGCCTGTTGTACCTCAGCACACCAGATCGTATCTCCAGCAATGTAGAGCGTCGGTTCAGCGGGAGCACGCAGCACAAATCCGGAGACCGGTGCCAACATCTTGGCGATGTCACCGGTTCCGTGTTGTCCTCCTGTACGGGTGATCTCAATTCCGTCCCAAGACAAAAAGGTCGAGATCGAATTCGCGTTGCGGAATCCAGCCGCCCGAAACTTCTGCTCATCTTCCACTTGCCCGAAGAGCGCGACTTCCTTCCGCAAAACTCGCTCCGTGGTTGTGTCCCAATGGTCGCTGTGCGTGTGAGTCACGAACACGCCATCGACCTCTTTGACGAGTTGCTCCGCAGTCACAGGGAGAGACACGAGGGGATTGTTCCTCGGGTTCGGCGAATTCTGAATCGCGGGCCTTGCTCCCGCGTCGTCGAGCATAGGGTCAACCATAAGTCTCTTTCCCTTGTACTCAATCGCTAGGGTGGCGTGTCGAATCAGTCGTAACCACATTCGCCTCATCCTTAAGATAGAGCTGTCTTAGATAGAGCTGTCATCCTGAGCGGAGGGCCATCACGAGCTTGCGAGCGATGGCCCGGAGTCGAAGGACCCCATTCGAGCCGCAGTCCACGATCTCGCGTCGAGGAATTCTCACCGTGCTTTCTGTCCTGAAAATACTTCCTTGGCCGCGGCAACTGTATTGCAGTGTATCGTCACGGTATCATCCACGATCCGCGCATATCCGCCCGCATACGTCACCATCACCGGAATTCGCCGCGTCCTCGCAACCGTGAACACCAGTTCATCTCGCTTCTTCAAGCCTTCCATCGTCAGCGACAGCCCACCCAACTGATCCTCACGATACGGATCAGCCCCCGCAATGTAGCAGATCAACTGAGGCTCGAATTGCCGCAGTCCAGAACTGAGCGCGTTGTCCAGCCAAGCCAGGTAATCGTCGTCGCCGATCTCATCGGGTAGATCTACATCAATCGAGGAAGGCGGTTTCCACGCTGGATAATTATTCGCCTGGTGCAGTGAGATCGTGAATACATCGCCGGCGTGCGCGTTGCGCAGCTTGGTAGTTGCCGAAGGGTTCAGCATTGATAGTGATCGGGAGGGTAGCGGATCACTCGGGATCCGAACCCCCGCGAAAATCGCCGCGGTGCCGTTTCCCTGATGTACATCGCAATCGACCGTCATCGCGCGACTGATCTTGTCGTCCCGCTGCATGCGCCGGATCGCCACCGCGACGTCGTGGATCATGCAAAAGCCCTCGCCATGATCAGGAAATGCATGATGAAATCCTCCGCCGATATTGAAGGCCACACCGTCTTTCAGCGCATGCTGGGCCGCCAGGATCGACCCTCCTGCGGCCAGCCAGAATGCGCGTACCAACTCCGGAGAGTAGGGAATCTCCATCTCCAGTTCTTCGCGCGCACTCAATGTCCCCGTTTTGAGCTTGTGCACGTACTGTGG
>JBLNFC010000670.1:0-6999 GCA_050263355.1 Acidobacteriota bacterium | reverse complement strand
GTTTAGCTCTCGTTCGATAGTTGTCCGTCACTTGCTTGCGTCTCGCACGCAACCAATAACAAACGTGATTTTGGCTGGGCCGCTAGGATTCGAACCTAGACAAAGTGCTCCAAAGGCACTTGACCTACCATTAGTCGACGGCCCAGTGGAAACATTGTTGGTTGATGATTTCTGATAGCTGATTGACGGACCACTCTAATTCTCAATCAACCATCAGAAATCAACAATCAAAAATTTTCCGCCGGTACTGCTGCCGCGTGATAGTCGCCGTCACCTCTGCCTCAATGCCCTGTTTGCGCAATCGGGCGGCAGCCATCTCTGCTGCGTTTCGGCTCCGGAAGAGGCCATATAGCGCTGATCCCGAACCGGATAACGATGCATAGAATGCACCGCAGCGTACGAGCGCACGTTTCACCTCGCGTAATTCGGGATGCTTAGGAAAGACGACCTGTTCGAAGTCGTTTTCGATCCCGGTACGGACGAGGTCGAGAAGCGGGCTCTCGGCCCGGCCCCTGCCACCAGCAGGGACACCGGTCACGGGCTCCCCAGTTTTCCCAGGTAGCCCGCTCAGCCAGGAAGACAATCTTCGGCTGAACTCGTTCATTCTAGCGGAGTGGCTGGAGGCCGTCAATTTAGAGCGATTCTGGCGGGGTTGCGCGGGCGACGACACCCGTCTCGCCATGCTTCGGTCCCAATCGGAAAAAGCCTCTGGAGTCGAGACACCCACGTCGGGCGTGGCCAGCACGCATGCGGTCGGCCATAAGTCGGGCAACGGATAAACCTCCTCGCCGCGGCCCACACCTAGCATCGTGCCGCCTATCAAAAACAGTGGCAAATCGGAGCCGACTTCCGCGGCAATCCGGAGCTTTTCCGCTCCCGAAATGTGTTTCTGGAGAGCGCGCTCGAGAGCCAGCAACGTCGCCACCGCATTCGAGGATGCTCCCCCCAGTCCACCCTGTACCGGAAGCCGTTTCTCGATCTCGATCAGAACTTTACCCTTGGCGCGTAACAACGCCATGGTCCGTTCAACGACGCGATAGCAGGTGTTGGACTCGTCGGCTGGAACCCGCTCGTCTTCACATCTGATCTTAATTCCAGAGCCCTTCGCTATCCTGACGCGAATTACATCGTGCGCCGCAATCGTCTGATAAACCGTCCGAAGATCATGGAACCCGTCGCGGCGAGGCGCACCGATACACAGGCCGAGATTGATTTTGGCAAATGAACGCAGTTGCACTTGCATGGGGCCTTCGATTGTACTCGGAAAGCGCTACTAACTCGTCAGCAGCTAGCCTATACTCCCACGTCATGCTTCCGGCTTCGCGTTTCCTACCGCAACATGCGGGCAGCTTTCTGAGGCTCGCGCTCGACATTGCACCGCTGCTGATTGCCGCAGCGGTTGGCCTCCGAACGTGGATGAAGCATCGAGCAGCACAATCATGGCCCACAACATCCGGAATAATTTGGTCTGCTCGTTCGCGTCCAGCTCGACGGGGGGAACGCGGACGATGGGTAGCGGAGCTCACGTTTTCCTACGCCCTCGACGGGCAGTACTACTCGGGCACCCGCGACTTGAGAGCGCGAAACGAGGCGGACGCAGACAAAATCGCGGCCGAGTGGAAGGGGCGTGAAGTGTCAGTGCGGTATTCGCCTTCCGATGCAGAGACTTCTGTGGTGCTTCTGGAAGACCAGCCGGTTGGAACCTTACTCCATTTACAGTCTGACTAGCTTCGCCGCTTATAGTAGACCGCAAACTCGAACCCAGGATTCGGTGGGAATAATTCCGCGACTTTTCGCAGACGCTCGGCGAGCGGCCCGGGCGCAAGCAGGGGATAGTCGCGTTCACGCAGGTCGTAGTAATCCACATCAAGGTAAAGCGACAGTAGGTAGATAGATATCGAATCGGCGAAAGCGGCGGAAAGGAATTCGTTCTTGTATTTCTCTCCGTCAGCCGCCCCGGAGCTGGCCAACTTTCGCGCGTCCCACGCATCCAGCGAAGTTTCTCCTCTGACGCTGGCTTCCACCTGTTTCCAGGCTAGATCGGCAAACTCCTGCGAGACGCCGGCGCGCTCCACAACTGCATGTCCCACGTTAATGTAAAACTCAAACGCGACGGAAAACTTGTCATCCATCAGGCGAGTAGAAATAAATACGCATTGCGAGTCGCCGAGGTTGAGGTTCCTATGACAAACGGCATCGTCACTCAACGTCACGTCGTAACGGTCAGCGATGAGAGTGTCGTTGCCCTGGCTCACCGTTAGAGGCACGAAATAATACGCTTTTCGGCTCAGAGCAGCGGCCGCAGAGCGGGGTACGGCCGCGACCATCCGCTCCAGGTCGGCCTCCCCGGTCGAGACCTGGCCCGACACTGCGTAGCATATGCCGTTGGCCGCCTGCGAGACGGGTGTGTCTTTCACAACATCGGCGGGAGACCGCGTAATCGCTGGCGCTGCTTGTGACATCACGCCTATTGTAGCGCACAGCTTCTGCGACGCTGCGCGAACCTGGCAGATGTTGTAGGGTAGAACGTATGGGCGGTTCCACAAGACCCGTGCGCAAGCCGCGGCTGGTCATGGTTCTGGCTCGCGCCTTGCTGGTGAGCCTGCTGGTCATGATTCTCGCATTTGCTATCAGCCTGCTGCTGGCTATTGCAGGCCTGCTGGTCGTCGCTGCCAGCAAGGGCGGCTCGGTGGATATGAGATTCGCTTATCGTCAGATTGCGGCCCCGGTTGCGATCGTGGTCGGACCAATCGTACTGGCGCTGTCTCTTACCATGGAAATCCGACACTATCGACAAGCCAAGGCCTTGGCGTCCATTGAAAGGGCAGGATGAGCGGCCGTCCTCGTATCGCTATTCCGCTGCCCATGTCCAGTAATCCAGAGTACGTGGAGCGTTCGATCCCCCAATACGAGCGAGCGGTGGAGATGGCCGGTGGCCAACCCGTGCGCATTCCGCTCGATCTCGCACCGGCAGAAACCATGAAGATTGTGGAGCGTTGCGATGCCGTCTTGTTGCCCGGGGCATCAGCGGATGTAGACCCCGCGAAGTATGATGCTCCACGGCACCAGCAGACCGCTCCCGCGGATCCTAAGCGCGACACAGTGGATGAGCTTCTGCTCCAGGACGCCTACAACATGCGCAAGCCGATCCTGGGAATCTGTTATGGCCTGCAGATTTTGAATGTGTACCGCACGGGAAGTTTAATTCAGCACATCGAGTCGAACATAAATCATGCCGCGGGACGCAAGGTCGCCGTGGCGCACGACGTAGAAGTAGATCCGACGTCGAAGCTGGCTGAGATTGTGGGCAGAAAAATAGATCGGGCCGCGATGCCCGTGAATTCTAGCCACCACCAATCCGCCGATACTGTTGGAGATGGCTTGCGCGTGGTCGCACGCTGTCCCAACGATGGGATCATCGAGGCCCTGGAAGGAACCTCGCCGGATCACTTCGTGCTCGCCGTGCAATGGCATCCGGAAAGATCGGTGGACCAGGATGAGCCATCCCGCGCAATTTTCCGCTCGTTTGTGGAAGCAGCAGAAGACGCTCATCGGAAAATCGCTGCAGACTTCGAGGCGATTCGCTAGTCACACGCCCCTCTCCTGGGCTGCAAGTTTGGCTCGTCACTCTGCACTGGTGCCACTAAGCTTTCTTCGATTTCGTCTTGTTGTTGCTGATCTTCGGTTTGGCTGGGCGCTCAGCTTCCTCCAGCAGTACCGCGACATGCGCAATAGCGGCATTGTCGGTGCCCATCCCTTCCGGCGTTTTAGCCTTAATCCCGATCGAATCGCCGGGAATTCCGACTAACTCTGATATGTGCGCGCGGATCGCTGCCGTGTGCGGCCCGATCTTTGGCTCGCTCAGGATCAGCGTCGAATCGAGATTCGCGATGCGGTATCCAGCTTGGCGCACCCGTGTCAGCGCTTCCTTCAGAAACACAGTGGAGTCGGCTCCCTTCCATTGCGGATCAGAAGGTGGAAACAGTGAACCGATATCCGGAGCCGCAAGTGCGCCGAGCAGCGCGTCAGTGATGGCGTGCAGCAGGACGTCGCCATCGGAGTGGCCTCCCAAGCCCTTGGGGTGCTCGAGTGTAACGCCACCAATCTTTAGGGGAATACCGCGTTTGAACTCATGCGAGTCCCAGCCATAACCAATACGTATTGATGACGTCGGTTTCACTATTCAACTCTTTTGTCGTTGGCCGTCACTCGTTGGTCGTTGGCACAACGCGTGAGCGTCTCGCGATCCTGGTGCCCTCGTTGTCAAGATTTTGAATTGCGGAAGTAGAATTCCGCCAGTTCCATATCTGCTGGTGTAGTGATCTTAATGTTCCGCGGGGAGCCCATTACTACCGCAACCTCTTTGCCAGAGCGCTCTACCAACGACGCCTCGTCCGTGCCGAGGAATCCGTCAGCCGTGGCTTCGTCAAATGCTTTTTTTAGTATTTCGTAACGGAACCCTTGGGGTGTTTGTGCCAGCACCACGCGCTCGCGAGGAACAGTCGCGGTGATTAGCGCTCCTTCGGCCGTGCGCTCCACCTGTTTCACCGTGTCCACTGCGGGCAAGCCCGCGATGGCCGCGCCATATTTCTGCGCCGCCTCGATTACCTCTTGAATGATTTCCTGCGTCACGAATGGTCTGACCGCATCGTGCACCAGAACGATATCGCCAGCCGCAGAAGAAATTGCCGCTAGGGCATTGGCAACCGACTGCTGGCGGTGCTCGCCTCCTTCCACCAATTCGACTTTTTTCGGGGGGGCGTCGTTGCCGTCGCTCCGCAAACGATCTCGGAATTCACCCATCTCCTGCTTGCGGAGTGCAATCCAGATTTCCGAAACCTGCGGCGCCGCGATGAACTTGCGCAGCGTGTGAATCAGGATGGGCGTTCCCGCCAGATCAGTGAACTGCTTCGATGCTGCAGGTTTTTTGTCTCTTGCCGCTGCAGCCATGCGGGTTCCAAGCCCGGCTGCGGGAATTATGACGCTCACTTTCATGAAGGGCGATCAGTATACGAGCCGCAGAGCAGCAGTTCAACGATGTCAGTTCCCTACCGGACTTCGGCGCCTCCCAAAGCTCGATGCGATTGCGTCCGGGGTCCGTGACCCAGGCGAAGCGACCGTACTCGTAATCTTCGCGGTGCGGATCAATCTCCACCCCCTCCGCCTTGAGTGCCTCGAGCAAAGCGTCGAGCTCGAGGCCCTATACGTTTCAATCCACTCCTTCCCGTGATTGGCAAACCTGTCCTCCATGTACCCCTAACTCTATCGTTACCGCTGTATTGTTGGCGCTCTTGATCCGGAAAAAGGTGGGCGATCGCCCGCGATTACTTTACTGCTGCTAACTGCCGGACCTTATTGCGCAAAGAATCGAGCTCTCGTTGCAGCTCTGTCATGCGTGTGATGTGGCTTCCCATTTCCTGGTAGATGTTATCAATGCTCCGGTCAACGTAGTGCAATTGTTTCGCCATGTCCGCAAAGTTCCGAACCCTTCCAGCTGGCCCAATCGCTCCTTCGCGTCCTTGAGAACCCCTTTTTCCTCTCCGTCCCTGCGGTCCCGCGGAGCCGCCTTCTCCGGTTTTTCCAACGGGTCCCGGTGGTCCAGCAATTCCACGTTGTCCCGTTTGACCCTTTTCGCCTTTCGCCCCTTTGACAATTTGCATTCGACTCTCCTCGGGCTGCGATTATCCCTTGGTCCATTGTGACAGAAACAAGGTTAGAAAGCTCCGCTCCTGGAGAGGTGACGCTACATCCATCGCAATCTGCTGAAGCGAGGCTTGTGTGCGCGTTCCTTCGGAGGTTCGCATAGTTTGCCGCGTGGCTTACCGGGTTGCACTTGCCCTGAGTCTCCGGGCTTTGCGCATCATGCCATTCGAAGTGGCTCCCGCGTCGGCACTGGCTTGAATCCCAAGATGTTTTTCGTACCAGGCATACAGATTCTTAGGATCGTCGGACTTGAAGAAGATACCGCCGATACCCGTCACTCGTTTCCTAGCTGATCTCCTCGCATTGAAACGGTGCAAGTACAGCGGCACAGATGACGCATCTGAATCCGAACATTCACCCGCGCCGACATCCCACGAGCCGTAATGATGGCCACCATCAGCAGGAGCTACTCAGGCTTCCTCCGGGAGGTCACGAGCATCAAATACTTGCCTATGTCGACTCACGTATTGGCGCTTCTCGTGCTTTTTGGGCTGCTGGCGCCTGCCTCCGCACAGAATATGGACGATCCCACAGCGCTTAAGATGGGCCAAACTGGGGCCAATACTTTTGTCGGCATGCTCAGCGACTCTACCTGCGGCCCCCGTCACAAGATGATGGATAAAAGCGCAGAAGAGTGTGCGCGGGCGTGTCAGCGGGCCGGCGCCAAGTACGTTCTCGTGGCAGGAGAGAAGGTGTATGGGTTGTCGGGACGTAGCAACGATCTTGCGTATCTGGCTGGACAGAAGGTCAAGGTCACTGGCTCCGCGCAGGGCGGCGTTATCTCAGTGACCGCAGTTGCGCCAATCCGATAGTCATTCCTGGAACCGGAGATGCTCCGGAAGCTCAACAGGCAAACATCTACTCCAGCGGCCTCTCCGCCAAGACTGGCTTCTTGCTCTCGCTTGCAACGGGTGGGCCCGCGGGAGAAGGCACCACGACCGTTCGTGTAGCCTCGGCCCGGGGAGCGTTCCTTTCATCCCACCTGCCAAAGATCATTTTCCCGGCTGTGGTTTGCAACACAGAAGTTACCGAGATATCGATGTTCTTCCCAATCATCTTGCGGGCGTTATCCACCACGACCATGGTGCCATCGTCGAGATAAGCAACGCCCTGGTTGTACTCTTTGCCTTCTTTAAGAATGAAGACCTTCATGGTCTCGCCCGGCAACACGATTGGCTTCAAGGCATTGGCCAGCTCATTGATGTTGAGTACTTCCACCCCTTGCAACTGAGCCACCTTATTAAGATTGAAATCGTTTGTAACGATCTTCCCCTCATACAGCTTGGCGAGTTCGAT
>JBLNFC010000669.1:0-4650 GCA_050263355.1 Acidobacteriota bacterium | reverse complement strand
GGACGCAATGGTAGGCCGGGTTGTTGGGGCAAGTCAACGAATCCAGAGCCTTGAGGAACTCAACCAAAATAGCTGAGGTATTTCCGTTGAACTCGATGTCCACTAATTACGTCACGGTCCTCAGCCTTCGTGAGTAAACTCAGAGTCCCTCATGAAGCAACTGGCGAGACATACGGAATACAGCTTTCCACCGATGGCATCCTGCGCTCGCTTACCTATAATTTTGCCGCAACTGAATTGCTGCTCTGAACCGGTGTGAGCCGGTTCTCTGCTGACCAACTCCCCCACTGCTAAGAATGTACATACAAATCTGAAGGAGTGTTGGTAATGCGAACTCTGCTGTGGCAAGTTGCTGTAAGTGCCGCGCTGGCCGCTGGACTATCCAGTGTTACCCAGGCGCGCACCTTGTGTGTCAATCCAGCTGGAACTTCCGGGTGCTATTCAACTATCAATGCAGCAGTAGGCGCTGCGTCCGACCACGATACCATCAAGGTTAAGACAGGTACTTACGCGGAATACGTTGTAATCGGCAAATCGCTGTCGATCATCGCGGAGGACCGCAAGAACACCATCATCGACGCCTCTGGACAACCCAATGGCTTTTACGTTGACGGTATCGATCATCGTGGTCTGCGCGAAGTTGTCATCAATGGCTTCACGGTTAAGAACGCCAACTTTGAAGGCATCCTGGTCACCAATGCCGCGTACATCACGATCTGGGGCAACACTGTCACTCAAAACGACAAGAGCCTCAATCCCTCTGACCTGACTTGCCCCGGCATTCCTGCCTTCGAAACCGCAGAGGGATTTGATTGCGGCGAAGGCATTCATCTGAGCGGAGTGCATCATTCCACGATCGCCGAGAACTACGTCGCCCATAACGCCGGCGGTATTCTGCTCAGCGACGACACCGGCGCAACCCATCACATTCTGGTGTCCGGCAATACGGTGCTGGAGAATCCGTTCGACTGCGGCATCACCCTGGCTTCGCATCCTCCGGCTACGATCACCGGCGCCACTGCCCCTCTTGGCGTTTTCAATAACACGATTGCTGGAAACGAGTCGACGCGAAATGGGCTCGCCGTAGGCGAGGGCGCGGGCGTTGGTATTTTCGACTCAGTACCCGGAGCCAAGAATTATGGCAATGTTGTTATTGCAAACAAGCTGACGAATAATGGCCTGCCGGGCGTTGCCCTCCACAGTCACACCCCCGGCCAGAACCTCAACAACAATGTAATCGTAGCTAACCAGATATCGGGCAATCATGCGGACAGCGACGACGCGGCTACGCCCGGTCCCACGGGCATCAACATCTTCGGAGTGTCGCCCATAACCGGTACCATCGTCTCGCAGAACATCATTACAGACGAGGCGGTCGACGTTGCGGTAAACACGCCGGGCTACGTCGATATCCATTTGAATAACCTGGAAGGTGAGCCCTGGGGACTAGCAAACCTGGGTACGGGCCAGGTGGACGCAACCGAAAATTGGTGGGGCTGTGCCGCCGGAGCGGGGGCGCCGGGCTGTTCCGCACCGCGCGGACCGAATGTGATTGTTAACCCGTCATTGACGAAGCCGTTCTGATCGCGCCTTCAGCAGAACACTTCGGTGGGTGCGAACAATCCCTCTCAGCTTGCCCAAGCCGTCTGGATTGCTCGCGCCCACTACAATCACCAGCTCTTCTTGCTCTCCACCAATTCACCGACGTGTGCTAATAAGCTGCTGGCGCCTCAAAAGAACATCAAGCCGGACAGTCCCTCGAATCTTCAACCTACTTAGCCGCGGCGCTTGCGATGAAATAGGCCGTCATCCAGCCATTTAGGCCGCCATCCGGGTGCGCCGAGCTGCTCCACTATCCCCCCTGCGTTGCCCTGCCGAAAGTCGGTCAGTATACTTTCCGGCTACGACATTTTCTCCTCGGAGTGGTATGACCCTATCGGCTGTGATTGTGGATGACGAGCAACTGGCGCGCGACGAGCTGGCCTTTCTCTTGAAAGATGTGGATGACGTAAATGTGGTCGCCCAGGGAAAGAACGGGCTGGAAGCTGTAAACCTGATCCGCGAACACAATCCTGACCTGGTTTTTCTCGATGTGCAGATGCCCGGACTGGACGGCTTTGGCGTCATCAAGAAGCTGCTCGACAAGAAAGTTCCGCTCCCCAAGATCGTCTTTTCCACCGCCTTCGATCAGTACGCCGTGAAAGCTTTCGAAGTGAATGCAGTCGATTACCTGCTGAAGCCTTTCGATAAGAAACGCGTGGCACAATCGGTCGCGAAAGCGCGCGCGAAGATGGAGAGCACGGCAGCGCCGACCGACAAACTGGAGAGCCTGGTGCGAATGCTGGAGTCGCAGAAAACTCCGGCATCGAAAATTCTGATCAAGGCGGCGGGTCGCTTGTTCCTCGTCGATCAGAAAGACATCTGTTATGCCTCGATTGAGGATGGTGTTATCAGCGTAGTGACTGCCGGCGCAAACGGATTGGAAGGACAGTCGAACTGCCGCACCTTGGAAGAATTGCTCGACTCGCTGGATTCGAATCTTTTCTGGCGGGCACACCGGTCATTCCTGGTGAACATCAATCGCATTCGCGAAGTGGTGCCCTGGTTCAAGAGTTCGTACCAGTTACGTATGGACGATAAAAAGCAGACTGAGATTCCGGTGAGCCGGGCGCAGACCAAACGGCTGCGGGAGTTATTCGGGCTTTAGGCTTGGCCAAAAAATCGGCGGCTGCGCTCTGCTGCAACCGCCGCCCTTGTGCCCCGAGGGAAAGGAGGAATTTACTATGAGGCCAACTGTTCTAAGCCCATCCGGTTACGAATAACCAGCGTCGAACCTTCCAACCGAATCAGCTGCTTTTTCTTCAAATCACTGAGTACACGCGTCACCGTCTCCCGCGAGGCTCCGATCATTTGTGCCATTTCCTCGTGGGTTAGAACCGTGCGGACCCGCACCTCCTGATCTCCATTGTGACCGTTGGTCCACGACAACAGCAGCTTCGCCAGCTTTCCGGCGGAGGAAGGCGCCATCAAGATCTCTTGAATATCCAGACACGCGTCCTGGTACTCCTTGCTGACTGCCTGCGCCGCTTTCAGACCAGCGTCGCCGTGGCGTCGTAAAAAAGAAATGAGCGCCTCGGCGTGTATGAAGTTGACGCGACACGGCGCTGCCGTTGTGGCAGTAACCTCGTAACTGCGACTGGAGATCACTGCGCTGAGGCCAAGCACCTCGCCGGGAGCGGCTATTTTAAGAATAAGAATTTTGCCTTCACGCGAAGTTGTCGACAGCTTCACTCTTCCACTGCAAAGAACAAATGCGCCGCGCGCTTGCTGACCCTCCATAAAGAGCACGGAACCGCCGGGATAAGTGTGCTGATGGCCCAAAGCGTTGAAGGCGCCGAGGGGCTCCGAGGGGAGATCGCAGAACCCCTGGCGCAGCTTACAGTCGACACAATTTTCGATAATCTCGAGGCCGTAGCGTAATTTCATAAAACTCCTGATCATCAGGCGCCCGTCTGTTGTATTTCCTCCACAATGTAACTGGTGAGAGCGCCATTGCCCTTTAATTGAGAACCTGCGTTGTGCAAATCGCGTAATACGGACTTAGCGCGACTATCGAACTGTCGTACTCCCGAAAGATCAATAATGATGTGCTCAGGGCAAAACATGGTTTCCTGCCAGCAGCGTTCTAACTCGTTGACCCAAGGTCCGCAAAGATTGCCTTCCAGCTTTAGAGTGGCTCGTCCTCGTTCTTCCCTGACCGTGATCCGTAACATCCCGAGATCCTACCTACAGCAATGGCACGAAGGTTGCCAAACCGGGAAACGGAATGTAAGTTTCACATTTGACAGGGGAGCCGGAGAGTTACTGGTTAGAACTGAAGGTGAAATTCCCGTTTTGCGCCTGCCCTTCGGCAAGGCTGCCGAATCGTCGGCACTAATTCCCAAAATCCTGGCGCGAGATTCCGAGCTTTTGCATTTTGGATTGAAGTGTGGTGCGTTTAAGCCCCAGGCGGGCCGCGGCGCCGCGAGCGCCCGATATTACGCCTCCGGTGTCTCGCAAAACTCGAAGAATATGTTCCCGCTCGGCAGTATGAAGGCTGGCGTCATGCCGGCCGTGATTCTGCTCATCCACATTGGTCAATTCGGCCAGGGGCGCTTTGAGGACGGAGCCGCTGGAGAGAATCACGGATCGCTCGATGAAGTTCTCCAGTTCGCGGACGTTTCCCGGCCAATCCCAGTTAGTCAGCGCATTCATAGTCTCGGTGGGAATGGTCTGAATGGGCTTATTCATACGTTGCGCCAATCTCTGGACGAAGTAACGAACCAGCAGAGGAATATCCTTGCGGCGTTCGCGAAGCGGAGGAATGTGTATAGGGAAGACGTTCAGACGGTAGTAGAGATCGCTGCGAAATTCGTGAGCACTTACGCTTTTGCCGAGATTGCGGTTGGTGGCAGCGAGCAAGCGAACGTTAACTCGAATGGTGCGATTGCTGCCCAGGCGCTCGAATTCATGGTCCTGCAAAACGCGCAGCAGCTTGGGCTGCACTTCAAGCGGGATTTCCCCGACCTCATCAAGAAAAAGGGTACCGCCGTCGGCAAGTTCCATGCGCCCGATCTTCTGAGCAATGGCTCCGGTGAAGGCGCCCTTCTC
>JBLNFC010000668.1:0-7896 GCA_050263355.1 Acidobacteriota bacterium | reverse complement strand
AATGAATTAAATGCTTTGGACGACGTTTTCGTGGCTAGGCCAGGCGCAGCCTTCGAGACTTCGATGTCGGACTTGATCTCCGTCAGTATGCTCTCCGGCATAGTTTTCTCCCTTAAATCTTTTGCCTCTAGTTCAATTATCACTCCTGAGTTGGGCAGATCCCATGTGATCGTCCACACATTGGCTGGTGATCCACACACACATCGCTACCGCTCAGTGTCGCGTCTTTTTCAAGTGCGTTCTGACCCTAGACGGCGACTAGAACGGCGTGACGGTCGTTGCCATAGTCCGGTCAGGCGACGTGCGTCAATCCATTCTTCAGGAAACTCTTTCTCAAGCACCGAGGGAAGGCAAACATACTTGCTCCTGTTTCCCGAAGCTCCGCAAAGCACAGACTGGGGTTGCACCTCGCCTTCATGTCTCCCGTTTGTCCCTTGTGGTTTGTGCCCTGCTTCGCGCTGCTCGCCTAAACTCTCTTGCTGCGGATAGACAGCGCGCCCTTTCTATATCGTGATCAGCGTGCAAAGCCAAGTTCTCTAGAAACTGAGCCGTCGCTTCAAATTGATCCTCAGTTTCTGGAGAATCCCGAATTAATTGCTGCAAGACACGTTTCACTGGATTGGTGCTTAGTACCACGCTGCGGTGTCGTACAACCCCGAGCAGGCGTAGATGCACTCAGGCCGCAGCGGTTTCCTTTTTGGCCTTCTGTTTTGTAGCTTTAGGTAGTTCGAACTTGAGGAGTCCTGCCTCCATTTCGACCACTGCACCTTCGGGAATTACGTCCGCCGCAAGATTAATCACGTGCAAGATCTGGGCGGGAACCCGCTCGGAGTACTCGATCTTCCCGCCCTCGCTCTCGGTTGCCCTCATCTCCTTTTTGCCTAGGATCGTAACGCGTTGGGGTTCAACACTGACTTTGAGCTCATTCCCATCAAAGCCAAGAACATTAGTGCGAACGCTAATCCGGTCGTCCGATTCCGACATGGAAACGGAAACTGGCCGCAGGAGCTCTGATTCCGCTTGGAACCAGTCTTCCCAGTCGTGACCGTGTTCACCGCCACGCTTCTCAAATAACTCATAGGCACGGCGTGCGATCGCAAGCTGCACCGGTTGCATTTCCCAGCCGAGATCCTCCAAATTCCACGGATTCAAGCGTATCGCCGCAGGTTCAGTTTGTTGCTTTTGAAGTGCGCGTTTGGATTTCATTACATCCTCCTTCGGATGTTGCGCTGAAGGAGCATCCCTCAGCCTTCTGTCGCTAGCGGCAGAGGCCGCGGACGAGCCGCTGTCACAAATGAGATATTTTGGCAGAAAAAACACTTATGCATTTTTATGGTAATTACGAACCACGAGCCATGCAGTGACGAACATCACTACGCCACGTGCAGCGGACATCGGGCGTCCGAATGCATTGACTCCTGCTACTGCATTGCTGCCGCACGGTCCGTCACTGACTCTTTCGCCTGTGTGGTACTAGACTGAATGCAGGATGACCACTCTGAGTACATCTCCTACTATGGAATTCATTTGCAGCTTCTGTGGCAAACGGAAGCGCGACGCTGAGAACTGGCTGCTAGGCTTCGAAGGCACGAAAAAGGGCAGTGTTGTAATGAAGTACGCCATCAACCTACTGGGGAAATGGGACGAGCAGCGAGCCACCCTTCCGAACGCTGTGCACTTCTGCTCTACTACGTGCCAGAACAATTACCTCTGCAAGAACTACGGTGACGACACATGGGGAGGATAGTGACGCGTGTCGGGACCATGGCCGCAGGCTAATTCTGCCTGGTGGCAAATCGGAATATCCTCCCCGCAAATGTGTTTCGCGATCTCGATCCGCGCCACCGGATCTGTTCATTCGGCAACGCTAGAGGCCGACGAGTGAGAATCGCTTTTCGGGAGATCTTGTGCAAACGAAAGCTAAAAAAGTAGCTCTAATTCTCTTCGGTTGGAGCTTCGTATGCTTGGCGTGATTGGGCTCTTCCTGCCCGTGCTGCAGGGAGTGCTCTTCTTGCTCATAGGTCTTTTCATACTTTCGACAGAATATGTGTGGGCTCAACGATTGCTGTTAAAGATCCGGAACCGCTTTCCCGCTGTCGCATTGCAATGGGAACAGGTTGCGAGCAGGGGTAGCAAATGGGTTTGCAGAGTTGGCAGAGTCTTTCAACGGACGGGACAATGAGTGGGGGTCAGACGGATAAGACCATCGGTGAGAGATCGGGTGATTGATATCACCGCTCGGCAACGGGAGGCGGACTAGCATATAAGCGAACGTACGGCCTTGAGTCAGGAGGCCGAGAAATGTCAACCTTCGCATTGCAACACCGGTCACCGAGACCTCCGCTACACTCCGTAACGGAAGGCGCCATACTACCGACGCTCTTTTGCGAGGGTCACGCACTGTACGGGCCGCGGAGAAGTTCAATTGTTGTCTCCTTCCTGGGACATACTTTAGCAATCATGCTGCTTTTGGCTGCCGACAAGTTAGTGGTGCCGCGTCACCACGAGATCCGGCCGCAGGTCGTTCCACTCGTCACTGAAGTGAGCCCTTACATCTTGCCTCCTTCGGCCTCCAAAGCTGGAGGTGGTGGCGGCGGTGGCGACCGTGACAAACTGCAAGCCTCAAAAGGAATCCTGCCCCGCTTTTCTCGGGAACAACTGGCACCTCCTGCGGTGATCGTCAGGAACGAAGACAACGGGTCTCCGAGCGGACCTGTCTGTGGCATTGATAGGTGGATTTCTGGTGGTACGACGACGATTGGCTCGACCGTTAACTTGGGATTCTCGCCAGACCGGGTGTTTTCAGAGGAGGCGCGCAAAGCCAAGTTTCAAGGCACGGTAGTGCTGTGGCTGATCGTGGGAGTTGACGGGCGAACGCGTGATATCCGCATTCAAAGTTCCTTGGGCATGGGCTTAGACGAGAATGCAATCAATCGATTCGGCGGTGGCGATTCGACCCGGGCCGCAAAGATGGCGTTCCCGTGGCCGTCCCGGTCAACATAGAGGTCAATTTCCAACTTTACTAGTCAACAGTCAGCCATGGTGGCTCCTAAGCCTACGTCCATGCTTCACGATATCGAGCCCCGCAGCGTTGGTGGCCTTTCAGAACAAGAGGCCGCTGCTCGACTGCGGACTGAAGGTGCGAACGAGCTTCCATCCACGAAGCCCCGTGGCTTGCTTGCCATTGCCTGGGAAGTGGTACGCGAGCCCATGCTACTGCTTCTGGTAGGAGCGGGAGCAATCTATCTCTCCCTTGGTGAGCTGAGGGATTCGATCGTCTTGCTCGTTTCCATCTTTGTGGTATTGGGGATCAGCCTCTACCAGCAACGTAAGACAGAACGTGCCCTGGAGGCTCTTCGAGATCTTTCGAGTCCGCGAGCCCTAGTCATCCGCGACGGTAAGGAAAAGCGCATAGCGGGACGCGAAGTGGTCCGCGGCGACATGGTGGTGCTCCAAGAGGGAGACCGCATCCCCGCCGATGCTCTAGTAGTTTCGGCTGTCAGTTTATCGGTCGACGAATCCCTGCTCACCGGCGAATCAGTCCCGGTGCGCAAATCTCCGGGAACCGCGAACGTCATGATCAGCCCGCCCGGCGGTGACGCCACCACCTCTGTTTTTTCGGGAACGATGGTCGTCCAGGGCCATGGCGTTGCCGAAGTGATGGCCACTGGCATCCGGACCGAACTCGGAAAGATCGGCAAAGCCCTGGTGACCCTCCACCCTGAGCAGAGCAAACTGAAACTAGAAATCAGCCGCGTCGTTAAAATCATGGCGACTCTCGGGCTTTCAGTTTGCGCACTGGTGGCCGTGGTGTATGCCCTTTCGCGCGGCAACTGGCTGAGTGGGCTGTTGGTGGGAATCACCATGGCGATGTCACTCCTGCCCGAGGAGTTCCCCGTCGTGCTGACGGTATTTCTGGCACTCGGAGCATGGCGAATTTCGCGAAAGAACGTTCTCACCCGCGCACCAGCCGCGATTGAAGCTCTCGGATCGGCTACCGTACTCTGTGTGGACAAGACCGGCACCCTGACCCAGAACCAGATGGCGGTCCACAAGCTGTTTGCGAGTGGCGCGTCGTATGCTGTGGATGACGCGGCGCCTAATGATCTTCCAGACCTTTTCCACGAACTTGTTGAATTCGGCATCCTGGCCAGCCAGCGCAAGCCTTTCGATCCGATGGATATTGCCTTTAAGCAACTGGGAGAGCGCTGCCTTGTCGACACCGAACACCTGCACCGTGACTGGAAGCTGCTCCGCGAATATCCGCTGTCACCAAGGCTCTTGGCAGTGTCACGGGCCTGGCACACACCGGGTAGCTCGGCTAATGTTATTGCTGCTAAAGGTGCGCCCGCGGCAATCGCGGAGCTTTGCCACCTGTCCACCGCGGAAGTGGACCTGGTCCGGGACCACGCGGAGGCTATGGCAAACGAGGGTTTACGTATTCTGGCAGTCGCTCGAGCTGAGTTTCGTGGTGATGTACTGCCAGAAGACCCCCATGTATACCAATTTCGTCTTCTGGGTCTGGTGGGGCTAGCCGATCCCATTCGGCCAGAAGTGCCAGCAGCGATCCAAGAGTGTCATACGGCCGGTATACGAGTCGTGATGATCACCGGTGACTTCGCCGGAACCGCACGGAGCATCGCCCGGCAGGCCGGGTTGAATGAAGGCGAGCGGGTGCTAACTGGCCCCGAGTTGGAGAAGTTGAGCGAGGCCGAACTTGAGTCCATGGTAAAGACGGTGAACGTCTTTGCCCGCGTAGTACCGGAACAGAAGCTCCGCCTAGTGGGAGCCCTGAAGGCTAACGGCGACATCGTGGCCATGACCGGGGATGGCGTGAATGACGCCCCGGCACTCAAGTCGGCCCACATCGGCATCGCGATGGGAGGACGGGGGACGGATGTGGCCCGCGAAGCGGCTCAGCTTGTCTTGCTGGATGACGCCTTCTCCTCCATCGTTGCGGCCATTCGGCTCGGTCGGAGGATCTTCGACAACCTCAAGAAGGCCATGTCTTACGTGTTGGCCATCCATGTGCCGATTGCAGGACTGGCCCTGATTCCCGTTCTCTTGAAGTGGCCTCTAGTGTTGCTCCCAGTACACGTCGTCTTCCTCGAGCTAATCATCGATCCTGCGTGCTCAATTGCATTTGAAGCCGAACCGGAGGAGGCGGATGTTATGAATCGTCCGCCTCGCGATCCACAGCAACCATTGTTCGATCATCGCACTCTGCTCTTGAGCTTTTTACAGGGTGCCAGTGTTCTGGCCATCGCGCTAGGGGTCTTCGCTATCGCGCACCTGCGAGGTGAGCCCGAGACCAACACGCGTGCGCTGACTTTTACAACATTTATTATTGCGAACCTCGCGTTAATCCTCGCGAATCGCTCGTGGACACGGCTTATCGTGGCAACTCTGCGTTCTCCTAACCCGGCTCTTTGGTGGGTAATTGGAGGAGCCCTAGCAGTGCTGGCCCTCGTGCTATACGTGCCCTTCGCGCGCGATCTATTCCGCTTCTCCAGACTTCACAAGTTGGATCTTGTTATCTGCTCCATTGCTGGGGTGTTCAGTGTACTGTGGTTTGAAGCGCTGAAAATATTCCGTCGCACTCGTGTTGCCCATGGCGTTTGAGAGTTCTCGGATGAAGACTGTTCGGAAGTTTTCCAGCCCGGAGCATTCGGGCTTGGCGCGGGTTATCCATCCGTAGGGTGACCCAAGTTCGCTTCCTGCAACATCTCAAGTAATACAAGCGTGACGGACAGAACGACGGGGCCGATGAAAAGCCCCATGACACCGAATGCTTTCACGCCGCCCAGCAAAGCGAAGAAGACCAGCAGTGTGTGCATCTTGGCGCGTTGGCCGACCACGTACGGTCGGACCAAGCTATCTACTTGGCCGACGACCCCGGCTCCACAACCCAACAAGATTAACCCCTTCCACCAGTGCCCGCCGGCAACCAGGATCATCACCGCAGGCGCCCACACGGCCGCGGAACCAATGATTGGGATCAATGAGAACAGGGCTGTGACTACTCCCCAGAGTACGGGGGAAGATAAACCGAGTACCAAGAAGGTAATGCTAACAAGAGTTCCCTGGGCTATGCCTACAGCAAGGCAGCCGTAAACATTGGCAATGATCGAGTCGCTGATTCCCGTGAAGAGGCGTTCCACTTGACCGGACTTGAGGGGAAGGATTGCAATAGCGCGCTGCTTCATCGCTCCGCCTTCGCGAAAGAGGAAGAACAACGTGAAAAATGCGACCACGGCCTCGACCAAGAAAGAAATGATGTTGCTAACGACTTGAGCTCCCCTGGAAAGCAAAAACCGGCTAATCTGTTCGAGCCAACGCAATAGGGCTCCGCGCACGTCAAGCGTGTACACATTAATGTATTGCCCAACCCAGCCGAGAAGACGTTCCATCGCATGCATCAAGTAAGGGTTCCAGCCCCCTTGTTCAGCGCTCCTCTCACTCAGCAACAAGTACAATCCCCTGATCTCCTGACTCACGACAACTCCCAATCCGACGGCTGGGACAACCACAAGAAGTAGGACCAGAAATGTAGAGAGCAGAGCCGCTTTATTCCGGCCCCGGACGCGTGCCTGGATGCGCACGTGGACAGGATGGAAGACGATCGCGATCATAACTGCCAAGAAGACGGGACTGAGAAAAGGCCTGGCGATGAGATAGCAGAAGTAAAGGGCAATCGCGGTGAGAGCCATCAAGAAGAAGGTGGTTGTTACCTGTTTCCTCTCCATTGACATACTCTCCTTTTGCTGAGGCCACCTTTGAGCTAATCCACGACGACTTTGACCGCGACCACCGAGATCTGGCCCTCTCCAATGCGTTCAACAGCGATGACCGAATGATAATTCCCTCGATGAACAGGTTCGGTAATTGAAATGAACACAGCCCCCGCTTATCCCCCGATGTAGCTCGTCCACAAAATACATGCCACACTCCAGAGAACACCTCGGGGAAGGTGGCGAGCGATCACGGGCACCGGGGATGCTCGCCAGAAGACATAGATATGCATCCAGGTCCAAACCAAAAGGACGACCGCCAAGAACAGTCTCATTGCTCCTTATCTCTGTCGGTCAATGGTCGCACGGTGAGCACCGGGCAAAGCGCGCGGCAAACAATCTTGTGTGCGACCGATCCGAAATGGCTGGCTAGTCGCGCCAACGCGCCGGCCCCGTGTGCTCCAATGACGATCAGGTCCGAGGCCGTATCGTCAGCCGCCTTTAGAATGACATCTGCTGGCGATCCCATCTCGACGATGATGTCGGGTGTGGCCGCGAGATTAACTCGCAGAGGAACCAGTTCGCGCAAGCGCACCCTGGCCATGTGCGCATCGAGATAAGGCGACTCTGGGAGACCTTCGAGTGCATGCACCAGAGTTAGGCGAGAACTGTAGTTTTCGGCGAAGGCCAGAGCGTATGGTGCCGCAGCGAGGGAGTCTGCGGAAAAATCAGTCGCGTAGAGGATCTGGCGAAACCCAAGTTCTTCCGCAGCGTGACTCTGCGGACCGACCGTCAAGACTGGACATCGTGACTCGCGCATGGCCTCCTCTGCCACGGACCCAAGGAGGAATTTACTAACGCCCGCGCGCCCGACAGTACCCATAACCAACAAATCGATGGCGTGTCGGCGCATGAGTTTGCTCAGACCAATCCAGATATCACCACTGCCAATCACTGCCTCACAGTCAACCTCGCTGCACGGGGTAGCGCTCAGAAAACTGTTTATTTTCAGCTCCGCTGCGCGACAGGCTACCTGCGCCGCTTCGTCTATTGAGTTCAGACCGGGCGAATAGTCTTCCGGAGGCACAATGTGAGCTATGTACAATTTGGAGTCGAACCGCTGGGCAATACCCGTTGCGTACGGCAGAGCTTGCATCGAAGCAAC
>JBLNFC010000667.1:0-6664 GCA_050263355.1 Acidobacteriota bacterium | reverse complement strand
GGTCTCATGTAAAAAGGCGCGAGCCAACAAGTCCTCCCCGGTTTTCTCGTACCATTTGCCACTCAAGTCTTGAGCACGGACAGTGACCTTGCGTGCCCTGGAAACCGGCTCCCGAAATTCCGGGATACTGAGGCAGCCCTCGTTTTGGCTCACCCGACCTTCGGTGTGAATAATCTCAGGATTGGCCAGAACCAATTTGGCATCGGGATCCTCTTTGAAGCTGATATCAATCACAGCCAGCCGTTTGGAAATCCCGATCTGTGGCGCCGCGAGGCCCACGCCGTGAGCTTCATACATGGACTCAAACATGTCGGCAACGAGCTTTTTCAATTCTTCGTCGAAGGCGGTGACCGGGGCAGCCGGTTTTTCTAAAACAGGATCGCCGAACTTAACAATGGGATAGATCATTAAAAGTTGTGAATCTGCTCGCAGTAGCCTTGGTAGTTTCGCAACGTCTCGCCCATGGAGTCGCCTCCGAATTTTTCGAGCGCGCATCGCGCGAGAGTGAGCGCGACCATGGCCTCAGCCGCGACTCCCGCCGCCGGAACAACACAGACATCCGATCGTTCATAGGCAGCCTTTACGGCTTCGCGCGTGGCAAAGTCAACCGACTGTAGAGGTCTCCGCAAAGTCGAGATAGGTTTGAGATAACCACGGACTCGAATCTCCTCGCCATTCGACACGCCGCCTTCAATACCGCCAGCATGGTTCCTGGCTCGTACGAAGCCACTGAAGCCGGTCGACCGCTTGTAAGCGATTTCATCGTGTACGGCTGAACCAGCGGACGATGCGGCAGTGACGCCGACGCCGATCTCCACCGCCTTGACTGCCTGGAGCGACATCACGGCTTGCGCCAGTAGACCGTCGAGACGCTCATCCCATTGAGCATAGGTTCCGAGCCCCGGCGGCACGCCATGGGCAACAACTTCGAAGATGCCGCCGACGGAGTCTCCCGTTCGCAGCGCCTTATCTACTTCCTCCTTCATGCGTTGTTCTATCTCGAGGTCCGCGCAGCTCAGCAGGATCTCTTCACGCTGTGCGACTTGCCGAATCTGTTCCCAAGCTACTTCTCCCTCAGGCAGAGACGCACTGCCCACGGCAAGAACGTGGCTGAGAACCTCGATCTGCAACTCGCGAAGGAACGACTTCGCTAATCCGCCGATCGCTACGCGCGCCGTAGATTCGCGGGCGGATGCACGCTCGAGAACGTAGCGTGCTTCGGGAAAATTGTACTTGAGAGCACCGGCGAGATCGGCATGCCCCGGACGCGGCGACGCCACTCGCTTGTGTTTCTGCGGATCTCCATCTTCGACAGGCAGAGACTCTTGCCAGTTTTTCCAGTCTCTATTCTCAATCACAATCGAAATCGGAGAACCGATAGTCATACCGTGCCGCACGCCGGAAAGAATGTGTGCTGAGTCACGCTCAATCTTCATGCGCCCGCCCCGGCCGTAGCCTTGTTGGCGTCGCCAGAGATCGCGATCCAGGTCATTTTGCTGGATTCTTAGGCCGGCCGGAAGCCCGGACAGAACAGCAACGAGAGCCTCTCCGTGCGACTCTCCCGTTGTGAAATAACGCAGCATGCGAAATTTGGATTGTATCCGATAGAGCGCAGAAATGAGGAACTGTGGCGAGCTTCATATACGGAACGGTCTGCACAATGAGGTACTCTCCCCTGTGTAAAATCGGCTATTTGTCGACATTGGAGGTTGGCATCTCCGACTTGAAGCAGGTAGAATGCCCCTACTGCGAAAGCGACCAGCCGACCGCGATTTACCGTGTCCTTCGTCTTCTGGCCTGAATAAATTCATAATCGACAATGGTGCAGTTATGAACAAAATTCGATGTGTAGTTGTGGATGATCACATTCTGTTACGGCAAGGCGTGCGACGCCTATTGGAAGGGGAACCCGACTTCGATGTCATCGATGAAGCTGGGGACGCATCCGAGGCTCTGAACAAAGTGCGCGAACTCAGGCCCGATATCGTCCTGATGGATGTAGGCATGCCGGGGCTATCGGCGTTCGACGCTGTCACGAAAATGCGCCAGGAGGTCCCGGCCACCAAGATCGTGTTCCTTACCATGCATGAGGATGAGGACTACATGATGCAATGCTTCCGGGCGGGAGCTTCGGGGTACGTCCTGAAAGACACTCCGGTTACTGAACTGTTTGGGGCATTACGCGAGGTATTTCATGGAGGAACCTATTTCAGCAATCGGGTGCTTGGGCGCGTAATCGAAGACTTACGTCTGAATGGACGCGAATCGCGAAGAAGCAATTCGCTCCTGACGCCACGCGAACGCGAGGTGATCAAATTGCTTGCTGAAGGTCATTCGGTGCGCAAAGTGGCAGACATGCTCGGATTGAGCGCGAAAACAGTGGAAGCGCACAAGTTTAATCTCATGCGGAAACTTGATATCCACAACAAAGCACAACTGGTGACCTACGCGATCCAAAAGAAAATTGTTACGGTGCCGGCAAGCGCTTATTGAGGAGGACTCGACTCAGCAACTTGGATTGCAGCGAACATGAAGCGGCCAAAAGGCCGCTTTTTCATTGCGGCTAGTCGGGAACAGCCGCCGAGGCGAGAGTTGCCAGATCGGAGATCTCCCAATCTGGCGCCGTAGTCGCTGCCTTCACCGCGCCTATTCCGGGACGTGCAGAAGGGCGGTTAACCCAGATGGTAGCCATACCGAGCGACTTCGCCGGAACCACGTCATGATAGACGCTTTGACCAATGTGTAGCACTTCGCTGGGGTCCACTCTGATGCGATCCAGGGCCAGCTTGAAGATTGGGATCCCTGGCTTGTAGCAACGCGCCTGTTCCGCAGTGATTATCGCGTCGAAGTCCACGCCGAGCTTAGGACGCGTTCGCGCGAACAGGTCATCATCAACATTGGAAATGATTGCGAGTTGATAGCGCGACTTCAGCTTCTTCAACGCTTCAACGGTATCTGGCCAAGGTTGCCAGGAAGGTAGCGATGCCGGAAGTGAGTCCTGTTCGTGCTGGCTCGGTTGGAAACCCAGTGCCTGGCCGAAGCCGCGCACTACCGCTCGCAACACGTTTACGTACGGCTGATAGGGCTGCTCAGCTTGTAATTCCAAATCACCATACAGTTGCAGCACTCGTTCATCGGCCGTGTTTTTATTGTGATTCTGCAGAATGGGCCGCAACGCCGAGAATATCCCGGTCTCCCAATCAATAAGTGTGCCGTAGCAATCGAAGGTCAGGAAGCGATAGCGAGAGAAATCCAGCATAGGATCATACGGCAGTGCACACCCGCTCCGCGGCCGAGTTCTGTCCGTACCAGTTTTGAATGACGAATGTGATGTGCCGGAAACTTAGGACGAGGCGTCAGTTTCCGGCACAGTCCGGAATCATTTCACAGTGAGAGGCTGATCCAGTTTAAAACTGAGCGCAGATTCAGCGGGAAGAATGATGTCTTTGTTTCCCGTGAAAGCTGCTCCCGCGGTTCCAGCGCCACCACCGGCCAATGCGCCGATGGCTGCCCCTTTGCCGCCGCCCGCCAAGCCGCCAATGAGGGCGCCTAACCCAGCGCCGCCGCCGGCCATTACTGCGGTCCGCTTGCCTTTACCCTGTGCCGAGCGCACAACAGCTGACGTCTGAACTGGGTGCTCAGTGCCGTTGATAGTGACAGAATCCAACTTAAGGGAGAGCACGGCGCCTCCTTTGAATCGACCCAACGGCTTTGCATCTATCACGGTTCCTGAGGCGCTTGCACCAGAGGGAATCGCCGTTCTTCCGTCAATGTCAACCGGACTGGCCACGGTTGCTGGGAAGGTCTCGCCGGGCTGGCTGCTCTTCGAACTAACCGATTGGCCCAGGCGAACAGTGATAATGGTTCCCGCTGGTATCACCAAAGGCTGAGCTGTGGGCTTGGACTCGGCCCTGCTTTCGGACCTTGATCTTTGAGCCCTGTCCGGTTTTGCGGTCTTCTCGTCCTGAGTAGCGGACGAAGAAGCGCCACCAGTAGTGGTGTCCGTCTGATTGGAAGTAGGAGAAGCCGTATCGCTGCTGGACGTGGTGTCGGTTGATTTCTTGCTGCAAGCCAGCAGAGCGAATAGTAAGTAGAAGGTGAATGTGACGACCACCGCACGCGAGCGCATGGTGAACCTCCAAGACGATCAGAATGATGTGAAGGGGCCCAAATAGTCTATACGAGCAGTGGCTTGCCTGTTTTCTATTGTTTTGACCCGGAATCAGCCACGGCAGCCGCTTGCTTGCATTTCTCCGGTTCCTCTACGCCAAGCAAAGTTGGTGTATCAGTAAACCCCGCCGCGGCGATGGCAGCAGGTGGAGGCTCGTCAGCAAGCGCAGCGGCGTCGGCAGCGACAGATTGCGGTTCAGGCGCTTGTGCGAGGAACTTAGCTGTGTTTAGGAGCGGACGTCCGAGCGAGCCGTTATAGCTCGTCCATGGATTCTCCAGGGCCGCCTCACGTTCAAAATGAGCACGCATGCTCTCGATCTTCGAATCGAGGTCATCAAGATAATGCAACATGAGGGCTTCCGGAAACATGGGTAACTTGGGAGAGCCGAAATCATATTGCCCGTGATGGCTGATGATCAGATGTTCGATTAGCGTCTTCAATGGCGCAGGAAAATCCGGCAATTGTGCAAGTTTCTCCTGCAGCATTTCCAATTCAATGATCATGTGCCCCAACAACTGCCCGCGCGTTGTATAGGAGAAAGAGCGGTTGTAGGCAAGTTCATGAATCTTTCCGATATCGTGAAGAAATGCCCCGGTGAGCAGGAGATCGCGATTGATCTGAGGATAGTTGCGACAAACCAAGTCACAAGAACGAAACAAGGAAACAACGTGATCGAGCAGCCCACCGATGTAGGCATGGTGCAGAGTTTTGGCAGCGGGAGCACTCTTGTAGGCGGCGGAGATTTCCGCGTCGCTCATAAACGCTTGCACCAGCGCCTTAAGATGATGATCCTGGAAGGCTGCGACAAACTCCTCGAGTGTGCGCCATAGCTCGTCAACGTCTTTAGTGGTCTTGGGAAGATAATCGGCAAAGTCGATTTCCGAATCTTCCAGACGGCGGAGCTTGTGAATTGTCAGCTGGAAGCGGTGATTGTACTTATTGATCAGGCCCTTAACTTTTACGAAATGGTCCTGATCAAAGCCATCGATGCAATCGGCAACGTTGTCCCACATCTTGGCTTCAATTTGTCCGCTGCGATCGACGAGGGTCAGTGCGAGGTACGGTTCGCCAGTTTTGCGGGGTTTGACCTGTTTGACGGATACAACGAAGCTGGAAATGATTACTTTGTTTTCGTGCTGGGCCGCGTCGCAAACGTAGAAATCCTTCATAGGCCGGTACTCGTCCTAGCATGCAGCAGCGGGTGAGAAAGCATACACCGCTGAACCCTCGAAGGGTGCCGCGCACGGCAACTCAGGCTGGCCTCAGCTTAAACTAAAGTATCCCTAACTTCTTCTTCTTTTTTAGCTTCTTAGCGTTAGCTTCTTTGACCGTCGTCTCGACCGGATTCGACTGGTGAGCGCTTGCCCCCGTATCTACGTATCCGGATTTGACCTGGATGAAGGCTTCTTCCCGCAGCTTGGTGAGATAGCTTCGGAGCGCCGGTTCCAGCTTCTGCATATAGACCGCTTCCTGAAGCTTGGGTTCGATATCCTTCAAGGGCGGGATGCCTGCCGGCTTGTGGTCGGTGACCTTCAAAATTACGAAGCCCTGCTTGGTGCGAATGACGTCGGAAACTTCGCCGGGCTTCATGGCAAAGGTCGTGTCCTCCAATTCCTTGGATAGCGTTCCCCGCTTGAATTCACCCAAATCGCCGCCCTGGGCCGCGCTTGGGCCATTCGAGTTCTTTTTTGCGAGTTCTTCGAACGACGCTCCTTTGCGAATCTGCTCCAGCAAGCCTTTGGCTTTAGCCTCAGCTGATGCCAGCTGTTGCGGATCGTCTTCAGCGGCACCGCCCTTGGGAGCAACCGAACTCTTCTGAGGGGAAATGAGAATCTCGCTGAGATGAATGCTGTCCGGCTGCTGTAATTCATTCTTGTGCGAGTCGTAGAACGCCTGTTCCTCTTCCTTGGTCACTTGAATGTGAGACCCAACCTCCTGCCCAATGACCTTTTGGGTGATGATCTGGTTGCGCATGTTCTGTTTGAAATCTTCGAAAGAGACCCCTTGCGCCTGCGCTGCTTTCTCCAGGTCGTCCATGCTCTCCAGGTTCATCTGCTTGCGGATCTCGTCCAGTCGCTTAATCAGGTCGGTGTCAGCTGTTATACCGAGGTCTTTGCCCTTCTCGAGCATCAACTGCTGATCGATCAGGCCGCGCAGAAAATCCTTGTCGCGATCGGCAACGATTTTGTCCGCGTTGGCCGCGTCCTGCTGCTGGGCTTCCTGCTTGAGCTGCTCGCGTTCGCGCTGGTATTCGGATCGGGTGATGATCTGGTTATTTACACGAGCAATAATTTCTTCCACTACCGTGTCCGCGTTAAGAGCGGCCGGCAAGCTTGCGAGGCAAACGATAAGACAGAAAATGAGCTTCTTCATGGCATCCGGTACTCGATATGCGTCAATATGGCGTGTTTAACGCGTGAACTGCTTAAATTGTACATCCCGCGAGCACCGAGCGGCCAGAGGGGCGCCTGCTATGATGGCCGTTTCTCTCAG
>JBLNFC010000666.1:0-3102 GCA_050263355.1 Acidobacteriota bacterium | reverse complement strand
TCTGACGAATTGCAGGGAAGCAGCTCGAACCTCCTCCGGGGTAACCGGTGGATCGAAATTAAACAGAGTTTTGATATTTCTGCACATGCTCTATGCCTCGTATTCAAAAACAGCTGCGCTTCACTATCACGCCCAAAATGCTTCGGGACACTGGGTTGGACCATCGAGGTGCCCTACCAGATTCTTCTCCAGGCCGTCCCGAGAAGGCGATACTTGTTGTCTGAGACGTTCCATTTCCGTATCGCTTAGCGCCGAGAAGCTGCGCGCGATCTCGATATTGTGTTCCAGCATTTCCAGATGGGGCATTCCTACTACAGCGGTTGTTACGGGTAGGCTCATCGAATAATGAAGTAACGAATCGATGTCCGCCTTACCGGTTCCCTTACCCAAAAGAAATTCCTGGCCAGTAACCTTCATCGCAATCACGCCAAGGTTCTTCTTATTAGCCGCGGGTAAAGCCACCTCTTCGAACCGGCCGTTGCGGGATGCGTTCAAGGCCATTTGAACACAATCCAAGTCGTGCCGCTGAATGGCTTGCGCCATCACTTCGCCGTTCGTGTGGCTGGTCATGCCGATGAAGCGCGTCATCTTTTGTTCGCGAGCCTCCATCAAGCCTCTCAGCGCCCCGTTAGGGGCTTCGATCTTCGCCAGATCATCAGCCTGTCCGAGACTATGAATGTGCAGCAGGTCCACATGATCGACGCGCAGCCGTTTCAAGCTTCCTTCCAGTCGCCGCATGAATTCATCTCGCGTGCGATCGGGAATCTTTGTGGCGAGCCACACATCTTTTCGTCGCGTTGCCATCACCTGGCCCACGCGGCTCTCACTCTTGCCATCTCCGTAGGCATACGCCGTATCGACGTAGGTGATGCCGAGATCGATCGC
The DNA here is from genome assembly GCA_050263355.1 of Acidobacteriota bacterium. Lineage (GTDB taxonomy): Bacteria > Acidobacteriota > Terriglobia > Terriglobales > Acidobacteriaceae > Gp1-AA122. The sequence continues at coordinate 2,217 of JBLNFC010000666.1, read as the reverse complement.
ATGATTCAGCGCAGCTAACGCTTTGCTCTCCTCTTCATACATGAGGAATCGGCTTCCGCATCCAAAGGCGAGGATTGAGACCTTGGCGCCTGTGCGGCCGAGGGTGCGAGAACGAAGCGGCTTGCCTTGCGCTCTTGCCACGTCCGTAAATAGTGAGTAGCTGACACCTGCTGCGGTACCCAGGCCGATTCTTTCCAGGAATTTTCTGCGCGACAGATCTTCGGTCATGATTTTCTCCTCGGAGACACTGAGTGCCGCCTCAGGTGCAAACTCTGTGAACAGTTCTAGTTTACTTCTCTCGTCAGCAGAATGTCAGGCCCATCGTGAATCCAATGAGAAAACCCAAACGGCGTGGATAGAGGCAGGCGAGGTTCAGTCGCGACTCGAAGATTTAAAAGAGCAATTATGACGACTCTGCCCTGAGTTTTCTAATCTGTGCATTACTATTCCGGGCTGAGAGCTGGCCGGTAATTCTGGACGTTTCCAGTCTTATAGCCTGTGAATTGTTCAAGATTTTACATTTGCCGGATTTGAGGGCGGCTAAAATGTTCTCTGCGTCACACGTTCTGGAACACCTATCCATACATGAAGGAGAGAGTACATGACTGCATCTACTAAGCCCATTCCCCAGGGATTCCACACAGTGACTCCAAGCCTCGTTGTCCGCGGTGCTGCCGAAGCAATCGAGTTTTACAAAAAAGCTTTGGGCGCCGAAGAACTGGTGCGCATGCCGAGTCCCGATGGGAAAATCATGCATGCCGAACTCAAAATCGGCGACTCTATCATCTTTATCTCCGACGAATTCCCAAACATGGGCGTGAGCAAAGCACCGCAAAGCCTCGGCGGTACTACCGGCACTCTGCACCTTTATGTGCCTGACGTCGACAGCGCGTTTCAGCGTGCCATCAATGCCGGAGGTAAGACGACCATGCCCGTCGCCGATATGTTCTGGGGCGATCGTTATGGAACTTTTGCTGATCCCTTCGGTCATCATTGGGGATTGGGGACCCATAAGGAAGATCTAACCGCGCAAGAGACCGATCAGAGGGCGAAAGAATTTTTCTCCGGCATGGCGCAAAGAAAGACTGCATAAACAATTCTCGTTATCAGGGCACAAGGTGCGCGAAAGCCCGAAGATCGTGCTCCAAGTGCCCTTTTGTTTCGCCTGCACCTTGTTAAAGCAGCCAACATCGCCTTTCCAGTCGCACACCCCAGAAAAGAAAGCTCGCCGAGCGCGTTCCGAGTGAATGGTGCAGCGTGAAGAAACTCGAGCGATCAGCGTGTTAAAAGGCTGATTGCAGCGGCTTTACACGGTGGGATCAAATCCAGCTACAAACGAGCAACCCTGAACCGACTCCAGCCCTCTTATACAACTCCCCCAAGCATAAACACATAAGGAGCACCTGGTTCATGTCCATATCGCACAGTCCCTCGGGGGTTCACCCTGCCGTCCAAAAAGGAAGGCACTGCGCGCTGCTTGCGCTGATTTTCGCCGCCGTAGCCTTTGTTTGTGTTCCGCGAGCGTCTGCCCAGGCCTGCAGCCCGAAAGGGCCGAACCCCTCAGTGACTGTGTGTACACCGACCGTAAATTCCATTGCCACGATCAGTCCGGTACACGTGACCGCGGCTAGCACCGATACCGTGTCGGTCACAACGATGCAGGTGTATGTCGACAACAAGCTCGTGTTCCAAGTCGGCGCGAACGCCGTGGATACTTTCATTCCTTTGGCCACGGGCAATCATTTGTTGACAGTTCAGGCGTGGGACAACAGTGGAGCAACTTTCAAGACCAACGTCCCTATGGCCATGACGCCTCCGTGCAAGCTGAAAACGACGAACCGGACCGTAGCGATCTGCACACCCGGGGCAGCCGCCACGGTAAGCTTGCCGGTGCACCTCGTAGCCGGAGTAAACGACAGTAACCCACTCACGTCGATCCAGGTTTTAGCCGATGGCAAACAGGTCTTCAGCACAACGAGCGGCAACTTGGATGTCTATTTGCCTAACCTGACAGCTGCATCCCATACTCTGGCCGTGAAAGCCACTGACGCTACCGGCTCGTTCAGCAGTTCGGTGAAGGTGAACGTCACCAACAATGCGGGGCTTTCCAATATCCGGCACATCATCTTCTTCGTGCAGGAGAACCGGTCCTTCGACAACTACTTCGGCCGGCTTGGCGCGTATCGCGTCTCAAAGGGTCTGTCCAACAATGTTGAT
>JBLNFC010000665.1:0-6058 GCA_050263355.1 Acidobacteriota bacterium | reverse complement strand
GGTCGCGTCCTAAAGACGCTTTCCAGGACCTTCAGGCGTTGTCTCAAGCCTATATGCGGAACCTCCGACGGTGGTTCAAGTCGATGGGGTGGGAGCCTTTTACGAATCGTTGGGTAAGCACAACGGAGGCGCACCGGAGCGGGTGGCCTCATATGAATTTCATGGTCTGGCATCCGCAGCTAGCTGACTGGTTGCGTGAGCAGACTCGGGCCCGGCTGGCTGAGGGTATGTCGCAACGAGACTCCGTTCTCGTTTGCCGACAGCTAGCAGACGTCACAACGAGAGCCGGATTCGGTCTTATCTCGACAGCCGAAGCGGCGCGCGATGCAAGCGCTTTGGCCTCCTACGTCATCAAGCTGTCAGGCGAGCAAGATGCCACGATAGGTGAGGTGACGAAACTTTGCCAGCTACCGACCAACGCTCCGCTGAGGTTCCGCCGGCTTCGCTCAGGGGTGAGGTTCCTTCCGAAGCGAAAGAAAAACCCTGACGTCACCGGGACCCTCCTGCGACGAACCTACTACAACGGGATCCCCATGGTACTCGGCCTGCATAAGGTGGCCGAGGCTTCCAGCGAGCAAGGCTCCCACGCTCGGACTGTCGAGCAAGAGCAGTGGGAGCGCGAGGAATTTTTGAAACATGACCTGCTCCGAAGGGGGCGGCCAAAACAGGCGGCGATGATAGGCCTACCGCCCGTTACGGTGTGGTCAGACTACAAGCAAGTGGCCAGAACTGGAGTCGGATAATGTTTGTGCGATCTGGAAACTCTACAATCCTTGTCCCATCAGTTGCTTTTCTCGTTCCGAGTAGAAGCGAAGAAGCACTTGCAAAAGCTATGCGAACGATCCGATCTGCATGGCCGTATAGTGCAGGATCGCCAGGCGAGGGGTCGGCGGTCACTGTGAATGGGTCTCTTTCTGCTCCTTCGAATGTGGAATTGACCGATCCCCCCGTGTGTTCGTTGGTCGGATATTCATGCGTCGCCAGCGCTCGCGCGCGGCTTGCTGCTTCCGCCCTCGTTCATATGCCACCCGTTGACGTTGTTGTGATGTTGGATGATGATGTCTGGCTTTCTGGTCTTGAAATGTTGTCAATCGTTCAGCATGCGTGGTCGTACATTCGTCCGACGGTTATCTTTGCCACGTATCCAATACGACAACCGAAAGGCTATGAACGCTCTGACCAGCGTCTTGCCCACTATCTAAATGGTGAGAATGTTCACGGAGGGCTTGGGTGTGTCGCTATGCGGCGCGAATTGTTCGAATATTTGCACGTTGTCCCTTTCGGCGATGAGCCTATGGTTTCGTCCGGAAGTGGTGGGGCACTTACAACAGCTCCCTATAGAGTGGGTCCTGACCAATCGGGGAAGTGGCTGTCAGAGGACCTGTATTTCTGTGCAAGACTTGCGGCTATGAATGTGCGTTCAGTTCTCCACTCTGTTCCTATACGTCATGGTGCAATAGCTCCTTGTAAGGGGTTCATGATGTTGGACGGTTCTATCCCACCTGATTTTTTGCTTCTCGCTCCTTGATGAATCGTTGCATTGTTCGCCTGACTAGCGCGGACAATGGTAGGCCTTCCTCGGTCGCAATCTCTCGAAGCTTGCGACCGAGTGACGGAGCGACCTTGACCTCGAATTTGTAAAGAGCGATTCCTTTAGCCTTTTCTTCGCGGGTCCTTAGTCTAACGAATCTCATAGCCACCTCGCTAGAATGTCCTGAACGTCAAAGATGGGGATCGAGTCTTCTCCACGTGCGTTAGCGCGGGAGATGCATGACTTGAGGCGTTCAATGGCCTGCGCGCGAATGCGCGGCTCGTGAACTCGTTTGGGTATGATCGCTTTGGCTGGCTTGTCGAGTCCTGCCCATTGTAAACAAGTCTTGGAGTCGTTTGGATCGAACGGAAACAGTCCAAGGCTAGCGGCTCTCTCGTAGTGTCCTGATGCGATGAGCAGGCGTGCCGCTTGTCGTGCGTTTCTGGCTACTGTCGTTCGTGCCGTGAGCGACAGCCCAATCTCGTCTGCAATCGTGGCTCTCTCTCTCCCGTCAATCAGTTGTCCCCTGTACATGACCTTGGGCGGACCAAACCACCCGACAAGACGCATCGTCTCCTTCATCGAGTACGGGTATTGTTGCTTCATTGTCAAAAAGTATAATATATCGACATTGGGCGAGTCAATCGAAGTGGGGAAGAACGCTGGGATTTAGCGGTTTGTTGCGTATCCTTGGGGTCATGTCTGCTGTCACGGCATTGGTTGAAAGGGCGCGCGCGATGAAAAGCCAACTGGCAAACTATCGCGCGCGTCAAAAGGTCTCTACACAGCAGGTGCTAGGCGCGGGCATGCAGCTCGCCGGAGGCGCCGCTGGTGGTCTGCTGGATGGGCGATTGGGTGATGGGGAAACTCACGAGATGTGGGGAGTCCCTACGGCGCTTGGCGCTGGACTTCTCGTCGCTGCTGCGGGCTTCGCGGAGGTTCTGCCCGGATCTCAGCTGGTTGTGAACTTCGGTCTGGGCGCAGCTTCGTACGGCCTAGGTAACCTGGTGCGAGACAAGTCGGCTCCTTCAGACGACTGAACCTCTCTTCCCCATTCCCCTGCCATCCCCCCTAAAGCTTCTGCAAGAAAAGAGTAAGTAGTTATGCCTCCTCGCAATCGGTCCGTGATGGACGCAGTGTTGAACAATGTTGGTGATGTCGAAATCGGTCGTCCTGCTCAGTCTGGCGGAGGTGGACCGGAACCGGTCAGCTACCAGCCTCAGCAAGAGTACAAGCACGGCTACGACATCGATTTTGGATTTCAGTCCGCGGCCTTTGGCGGCGCTCTGGTAGCTGTCGGAGCCACTGCGGATCTCGTCATCCAGCCGGTCACTCCTTTCAAACCGACCGAGCTGCGCGTGCCAGGTTCAATCGCCGCGGATTGGGAAATCGTCTCGCTGGTCCTGGCAGACCGGTCGTACATGGACGGCACGCCCATACCCTGTGAGAACTATTCCGAGGTGAGCAACGTTGGGTTGATGGATATTGGAACCATCAACACTAGCGTTCCTCTCCGCATGACCGTGCGGAATATCGGGCCAGCGGCGGCGCGCTTCCGTGCAAACTTCCGCGGACTCAAAGTCACTCTCTAATGTTGCGGGCGAGAGTCACCCTGCCCGGGCTGAGCAGCCCCTCCCCGGACGAAGACATAGCGTCTCTCTTGGATTGCTTGTCTGATGTCTGGGCGAGGTGGTTGCGAAAACACCGGGACTTTCCTGCTCTCTATCAGTCCGGTGTCGTGTACGCTCCGGAAATCGATACAGAGGACTGGCTCTCGCCGCAGCAGATTCTGGATGCAAAACGCGGGGACTGTGAGGATCTGACTCTTTGGCGCTGCGCAGAGCTGCGCTCTCGTGACGTCCTCGCCGTTCCCCTCTGTGTAAGCCGACATGTTGGGCGTAAGTTCGTCCAGCACGTGAGCCTGAGATACCCCTCGGGAAGGCTCGAAGATCCTAGTCTGTTACTGATGCCCCACGGGGCAAAATTGGTCCGGTGACACCACATGGCAAACAAGAAAATCGGAATCCTGCTAGTCGGTGGCGCCGCGCTTGTCGGCGTGCTTCTCCTCTCCGGTCGTAAGGCGTCAGCCGCCGAGGTTGATGATGACGAAGAGGATACTCCAGAAGTAACCCCTACCTCGTCGCCTGAGGAGGTCTATGCTGCCGCTATGGCTCCCACCATGGTCGATCCTGTCCAGGTTCAGAGCCTCGGTGAGTGGCTTGTTGGAAGCGGACAACGGCCCGATTTAGGTGCGCAGGTCACCCAAAAAGCCACCGCTCTACGAGCTGAGGCCATCCTCAGAGACGCGCTCGACCCCTCCAACGCGGCCACCACTGCAAGCCTAAACCAATGGGCAGAGGACTTGCAGTATCTCCCCACCTATCTTGCTGCCGTCCGCAATCGGTCGCTAGCGGCTCAGGGGCGCGCTATCACTCCGGCTCAACAGTCCATTTCTCTTCTGAGTGGCACCGGTGATCTGGTCGTTGATTATGACGACTACCTGCCAGACGCACCTCCGGCAGCTTCCCCGGTAGTGGTCAAGAAAAAGAAGCGAAAGAAGGACCCGGCGACTACTCCCGCCGCTCCTTCCGCTCCTCCAGTACTGACAACCTCTCCGGTTCCCGAAGGTGCAACTCTCCCGGTGGAGGTTCCTCCGTTGGCAACCGAGGAAACAAGCGCCGAGGCTGACCCTAACGGAACCATCGCGCTAGCTAGAGCGTTGCTTGCCGAGGAAATGACGCCGAATTGGCGTTCTGAAAGCGCGGCTGTAGCTGCCTGGGAAAGTAAGATGGGGCTAGGCTCAAGCGGCAAGTTCGGCGTGAATGACGCTCAGCAGATGGCCAATGAGGTAGCTGTACTTCCTATCATTCGTTTTTGGTCAAAGGGCGGAAAAACGCTCAAACAGCAGCTGTTTGAGTATCGGGAGTTCCTTTACCTGTTTGCCGATTCGTATCGCATCGAGGGGAAGCCCGAGCATGCGGCGGCTCTGATTGCCTCGGCTGAACGTGAACAGGGCCAGGGTTGGCCTTCCGATCCACGCTCAAAACAAGCGATCCCCTTCGACTTCCCAAATGCCGAAGGTCTCGACGTGATCGAGTCTTCGTTGGACAAGATTATTGCTAGAGGGCCGACTAATGCCTAACTATCGCGCATTGCGCAATACCAACATTCTGCATGCTCCTGGTCTGAAGTGGCACCCCTCCGGGGACGTGCGGGTCTCTGTCAAGCTCCCAGATGCCAGGGTTCTTGATGTGATGGTTCCGGCAAATGATGTGCGCTATGCGATTCGCGAATCTTCCGCCGAGGTAGGGTTCGAGATTCCCGAGCATGTTGGAGACGTCGAGCTTATCGGGTGGTTCGGCTCAAAACTCTGGAAAAAAGCCAAGAAGGCAGTCAAGAGCGTGGTCAAGAAGGCTAAGCATGTCGTCAAGAAGGCTGCTCACGGAGTCGCCAAAGGCGCATCATGGGTGGCACGAAAGGCCAAGCATGTTGCTAAGAAGGTGATTCGCAAGGTCAAGAAGATCGCTTGGAAAGGCGCGTTCATCTGGAAAGCTGCTGCGAAGTATGCTGGAAAGCCTATGCTCAAGTGGGGCATCAAGCTGGCTCAGAGTAAGGAGTTCGGCGCCCTGATTGCTGCAACGGCTGTCGTGTGTCCTGCTGTTGGTGGTCCAGCCATGGCCGCCTACTTGATTGCGAATCGCGCGGCCGCTGCCTATAAGGCTGGTGGAGCAGCCGCTAAAGTGGTCTCGCACAATGTCAAGCGACTAGCGGCGGGGAAGAGCCCGTCTCTCGACCAACGGATGATGCGTTCGGCTCTAAGGAGTGTTGCGGCATGACCGACTTGGACAAGCTCTCCGGTAGTGCGCTGCGTGGGCGCTCCGCAAAGGTGCTCCGTGACTCATCTGGTCATGGTCTCGCAGTCGGGACGGTAGTGACCGTGCTGAACGTCACTACGATGTCAGGTGATACCGTCGTCTCGATTAGGGGGCCGCACGGCAAGACCTATGCGGATCTGAAAGAGCTCTCAATTTCGGATTCTGTTCCAACCCGGCGCAAGAAGGCTCCGAAGAGGCGCAAGCCTTCCACCCGCCGCAAGGCGGCTCCGAAGAGGCGCAAGGCCGCTCCGAAGAAAAGGGCGAGGACAGTCTCCAAGCAGGAATTTCTGGATCGCATGGCTGCGGGACGGCGTAAGGCCGCTCGCGCTCGTCGAAAGGCGGTCTAATCATGGCCGTGCGGATGTCACGGACCTGGGAGATTGGCGACTCAGACGCGCTTGACCTGACCGTTGCTATCCCAGGCCGCAGCTCCGAGGAGCAGAAGTCTTACCCCTGGGAAACTTTGGTCGTTGGTTCGATGGGAAACCTACCAACTGCCCAGTTGTTCGAGGTACGGATCGACCAGGCGGATGATGGTGGGGTCATTGGTCCAATCCATCTTCCCGCCACGATCCATATTCCTGGTGCGCGCAAGATTTGGGTGCAGCCAGTCTCCCCTGTTACGGCTCAAACCACTATTGCGTCTGCTGCC
>JBLNFC010000664.1:0-3589 GCA_050263355.1 Acidobacteriota bacterium | reverse complement strand
GAGATCCGTGTGGCGTATTCCGCGGATGCCCATCGTCTCCGCGACCTGGACGAAGAGAGGACGGTCCTCGATATAAACGACGCGATTGGGCGGCACCTGGGCCACATCGAGCGCCAAGCGGTAAATATCTGTATCCGGTTTGCGGAAATGCACGAAACATGAAGAAATGAAGAAGTCCACAAAACGATCCAGCTTGAATCTCTGGATGCGGTGCAGAGTTAATTCACGCCCCTCGTTGCTGACCACCACAATCTTAAGCCGATGCCGCTCCTTGAGTTCGGACACAAGGTCGATCATTAGCGGAAACGGTCTGGACTGAGCAAACATGAAAGCCCGAAACTGGCCGAAGGTGAACGAGCGTTTTTTGTAAAAAACCACCCGCTTCAGATAGTCCTCCAGGGAAAGCTTGCCGACTTCATAGGTGTCGAAAGTCAGGTGATGTCGCTCCTCCATCTCCGCAAGGTCCAGATGGAACTTTTTGGCAGCTAACTCCCGATACTGGTGCGTCCAACCGTCGGATAACAAAACCCCTCCGATATCCAGGAACAGGGCGCGTACCGGTTGACGATTCTTTGGCGCTGGTGCGGGTCTCACGGGCATGATTCCTTAAGGCTACGCGTTTGGGGAGTAGAACCCTCTTTGCGGCATCCAACATAGCCGAAAGTTTGAGTCCCTCAAAAGAAAAGATATTGGACGCACTAGATGAGGACCAGGTCCTTCTCTTCAGCGTGCCCTATGCTATGTTCCCAGTCGTGGCCGCACAGATGACGAACCGAACCAAAGAGAAAAGAAGAATATGAAAAGAAACCATAACGTTGAGTTGAAGGAAGTACCGACAATGTTTGAGACCGTGAACGACCTGCCGAAGGAGGGCCGGATGGAGCTCAATCAACTGTTGAACCAACGGCTGGCCGAGGCCGTGGATCTTCAATCGCAAGCCAAGCAGGCACACTGGAATGTGAAGGGGCCGCATTTCATCGGGTTGCACAAGCTTTTCGACGAGGTTTACGAGGAGGTCGGCGAGTATGTGGATCTCATCGCCGAACGAATCGCGCAACTCGGCGGCGTTGCTGAGGGAACAGTACGGGTAGCGGCCGCCCGGTCCCGCTTGGAGGAATACCCGCTAGATATCGCGGAAGGTTCCGCCCACGTCGAGGCGCTTTCCAAAGCGCTCGGGGCCTTTGGACATGAGGTTCGCACTGCCATCGACGAAGCCGATGAGTTGGACGATGCCGACACAGCGGATCTTTTCACGGAGGTTTCCAGAGGAATCGATAAGTTGACCTGGATGGTAGAAGCTCATTTGCAGGCCAGCAAGTAAACGCCTGCACCTGGCACGGGGTGAGGCGCTATGAAACAGTGCCTCCCCCACACTACACGAGCCACGAGGCGCGACGCGGGCTCCGCGCCAAGAGTATAGGCCCTAAAATGGTCCTACCCCGCGACCGTCCCGCAAGAGGTTCGGTCACTGCGGCACGGCGCGAAATAGCCTTCGATTCAGGAATTGGCTCTGGCGGGTTTGATGTGCAATCATCCGCCCGGATGCGAAACTTACTGCCATTAATCATTCTCCTCGGTTCGCTGGCACCGCCTGCCCTCCTCGCCACGACCCCTGATAACGGAGTCCCCTTTGATCTGCAGGGGTTCATCGACCAGCAGGTCGTGGCCGGCCAAAAGAAGATCACCATCCCGCCTGGCCGCTACCGGGTCACCCCGAGGGACCGCCAGCACCTTTCTTTGCGTGAGTTGAGAGACGTCCAGATTATCGCCGACGGAGTCGAGATGATTTGCACCGAGACCACTCGCGCTCTGACCATCACACGCTGCACCAATGTGACGATGCGCGGTTTGGTAATTGATTACGACCCACTGCCGTTCACGCAGGGGCGTATCACCGCGTTCTCGACGGACAAGAAGATCCATGACATCGAGCTGTTTGACGGCTACCCCGCCGCCGCAAGCGCGCTCAATTTCAAATGCGAAATCTTCCGGCCGGACAGCCGCACCTTGCGCTGTGAGGATCGTTATCCGTCTCGAGTAGAGGCTACCGGCCCCAGGAGCTTGCGCGTGCATCTCGCCGGCGGACGGGAAAGTGATCGGGAACAGGTAGACGACCTGATCGTGATCGGCGCCGAAAGCGCTCCCCACGGCAGCGCCGCACATGCGGTGGAGTGCAATCAGAACGTCAATGTCCGCCTGGAGGAGATCGTGCTTTTCGCCTCGAACTGTTTCGGTTTCTTAGAGAACGGTTGTGAGCGCAGCGTCTATTATCGCTGCCGAATCGACCGGCGTGACCCTATTGCCGATCCCATCCGGCGCGCCGACCCGCGTCTCCGCTCACTGAATGCCGACGCTTTCCACAGCAAACACGCGGTCAAAGGCCCGGCCTACATCGAATGCACCGCGCGCTTCATGGGCGACGACTGTGTGAACATCTGCGGCGATTACCATTTTGTCACCGGTTCCGAAGGGAGCGAGATTCGCGTTCTTGCCAAACACGATATGAACATCCAGGCGGGCGACCCCGTGGAACTCGTCACCTACGAAGGCAGGCGACTGCGGGATGCCCGCGCCCTGGGCATCAAACCGGCGGGCATGATCCGAGAGGATGAACGCGCGTTTCTGCTCAAGCAGCGCATGAACGAAAGTTTGCGCACTGCGCAGGGCGCCTTGCAGCGAGCATTCACGATCACGTTAGACCGAGAGGTGGCCATCCAAATGGGGGGCGTCATTTGCTCAGCCCGTCGGATTGGCAACGGCTTCGCCGTCAGAGACTGCAATTTCGGTTTCAATCGTTCGCGCGGCATCCTGATCAAGGCGAGTGATGGGGAAGTCTCCGGAAACCGGCTCGAAAGCTGCGAGATGTCCGCGATCCTGGTCGCTCCCGAATACTGGTGGCTGGAGGCTGGCAGCAGCAGCCATTTGAATATCAGCGGTAATACAATCACCCGCTGCAAAGGCATTCCTATCTGCATCGAAGCGGCTGCCGGCAATGGCGACACAGCCCCAACCGGCGCGCACCGGGACATCACAATCCTCGGCAATACCGTGACAGACTGCGCTATGCCCGGGATCCTCGTTTGCTCTACGCTTGGCACGCGGATCGAGAATAATACACTCAAGCTTAATGCCGAACGCGACACCATTCCCGGCGTGATGCATAAAGCCGGGCTGACGGAAATAAAACCAGTGGTTAAAATAAACTGCGAATGAAAACCCCTCACCCCGTAACAAAAGCGCTGGCAACAGCATTCCTTTTCGGAAGTTTCATGGCTGCGACGGCCTCAGACCCCCTGCCCTTTCATTCCTGGGCCAAGACACCCCCGATGGGTTGGAACTCTTGGGATTGCTTCGGCGCAGGCGTATGGGAAAGCAACGTCCTTGCCAACGCCGAATACATCGACAGGGAACTCAAGCCGCATGGTTGGGACATAGTCACCATCGATATTCAGTGGTATGAGCCGCTGGCGCATACGACGGAATACCGCAAGGGCGCGAAGCTGGAAACCGACGTCAATGGCCGGCTGCTGCCGGCACCTAACCGCTTCCCTATGACCAAGGAATCCAGATCTTTCAAGCCCATAGCCGA
>JBLNFC010000663.1:0-7027 GCA_050263355.1 Acidobacteriota bacterium | reverse complement strand
ACCCTCGAGCACGATCTCTGACGAAGCTGGGACCTCCAGATCCACGGTCTCGCATTTGATGAGTTCGACTGGCTTCTGGCGCAAGAATCCCGCGATCAGGTATTCCTCGACGTCAGGGGGTGCAGGAACGATAGCGGAGAAGGTAATGGCGGGATCGGTGCCGAGAGCCACCGCGACTTCCATTTTGCCGGCAGGCATATGGTGGTCCAACTGCGAGCCGCCCGAGGTCCGGGCCATGATGTCAACCGCTTCTGCCTGGGTTGAGCTGCTCGCGCCGGCCGCACTCCGGAGGCGCTCCCGGTAATGCTCGGCCGCAACTTTCTGGCGCTGCCAATGCATGCCGGTCGAGGTCGCATCGTAAACCTGCATCCGGTACATGCCGACGTTCCGCTTTCCGGTTCGAGGATCGCGCGTCACAACGCAGGGCAGGGTAATGAAGCGTCCAGCATCTTGCGGCCAGCATTGCAGAACCGGGAAATCGAGCAGCGAAAAGTTATCGCGCTTGATTACCTCTTTGCAGGGCCCGGCGGTCACGTTCCTAGGGAAGAACTTGCCCATTTCTGCAAGCATGGGCAGCATCTTCACCTTGTCGAGAAAACCTTGTGGCGACTTTACGTCCATGAAAGCGCGGATGCGTTCCGCGATCTCGTCGAGTGACTTCACGCCTAACGCCAACTGCATGCGCCGAGCCGAGCCGAACTGATTGATGAGAACTTGTGAGCCGGGATAGCCTTTAACATTTTGGAAAAGTAAGGCGGGACCTCCGAGGGCACCGTCGTTCCCTGAGCGGCTCTTTGAGACCCGGTCGGTAATCTCGGCAATCTCGAGGATGGGGTCAACTTCGGCCCGACATCGTTTCAGTTCTCCGGCACGGTCGAGAGCCGAAATCCATTCGCGCAGATCTTCGTAGGCCAAATTAGCTCCAAAGGGTTTCGCGGGGAAGTAAACGGCGGCCGCCGCTACGGTCGAAAAACCCTCACACAACGAACCGCTGATTATAATGGCAACCTCGCCGGGCTCACGCGATTTGAAAAACAATCACTAGATGCGGACTTTGTCATTGCGGCTATCGAATCTGGGAACTGGGTTGTCCGAATATACGTAAGACAAAAGGGCGGCTTTGTGTCGAATCGAGCCGCATCGGAGTAGATATGAGAATGATGCTTGCCGTGCTCCTCCTGCTCAGCAGTTTCGCCAAAGCACAGCGACTGCCGGATACGGTCGTACCGGAACATTACCAGCTGACCCTTACCCCTGATTTGCAGAAAAGGACGTTCCAGGGCGAGGAAACAATCCGTATCCGGTTACAGAAAGCGACGCCGACAGTCACGCTGAATGCTGCCGAGATCACGTTCCAAGAAGTGAACATTGACCAGGGCGGCTCGAAACAGACAGCTAAGGTTGCTACCGACCCGAAGGAGGAGACGGCGACCTTCACAGTGGATAAGCCTCTCGCAGCCGGGGAAGCTACCCTTCACATTGTCTATTCAGGAATCCTAAACGACCAGATGCGCGGCTTTTATCTGAGCAAGAGTGATAAACGGAACTATGCGGTCACGCAGTTCGAGGCCACTGATGCGCGACGCGCCTTTCCCAGCTTCGATCAACCGGACAAGAAGGCGATTTTTGAGGTGACTGCAATCGTAGACCAAGGGGACATGGCCATTTCCAACGGCAAGGTTGTGTCTGATACGCCGGGTCCAGGAAACGGCAAGCATACGGTCAAATTCGCCGCGTCGCCGAAGATGTCGTCCTACCTGGTGGCGCTTGCCGTGGGCGACTTCGAATGTGAACAGGGTGCTGCTGATGGAATTCCGATTCGAGTTTGCGGCACACCCGACAAGAGAGGCATGGGACAGTTTGCCCTGAAGGCGGCGGAATTTACGCTGCACTACTACGACCAATATTTCGGGATTAAGTACCCCTACGGAAAGCTGGACATCATCGGAATCCCGGACTTTTCTGCCGGGGCGATGGAAAATGTAGGTTGCATCATTTCGCGGGACCTGATCCTCTTTGTCGACCCGAAGAGTGCCTCGTACCAGCTACAGAAGGCGGTAGCGCAAGCAGCCGTGGCGCACGAAATGGCGCACCAGTGGTTCGGTGACCTGGTCACGACCAAATGGTGGGATGATCTGTGGTTGAATGAGGGTTTTGCTACCTGGATGTCGTTCAAGCCGGTTGAGGCGTACCGCCCGGACTGGAACATGCGAGCCGATGCCGTCCAATCGGCCGACCAAGCGATGGACGAGGATTCGCTGAACTCCACGCACCCCATTCACCAGGGTGTGGAGTCTCCCCAGGAAATTCTGGAACTTGCCGATTCGATCACCTACAACAAGGCCGCTGCAATTCTGAGCATGATCGAAGGCTATGTCACGCCGGAAGTATTTCGAAAAGGGATTAACACGTATTTGTCGAAGTATTCCTACAGCAATGCCACTTCAGAGGACTTCTGGACCACGATTGCGCAGGTCTCGAACAAGCCGGTGGATAAGATCATGGCGGGGTTCGTGCAACAGCCGGGCGTGCCGCTGGTTTCCGCAAAGACGTCCTGCAGCGGTGGACAAACCAGATTGGCTTTAACGCAACAGCGCTACTTTTATGATCGGAAGCTACTTGAGGGCGGGAGTCCGGAGCAATGGGAGATTCCGGTTTGTCTGAAATCAGGGCAAAACCAGAAATGCCAACTGCTGGCGAACAAATCCGAGCAGATTGCCTTGCCAGGCTGCGACCCGGTTTATATCAACTCAGGTGCACGAGGCTACTACCGAGCGGGTTACGATGCCAGGAATTTGCACGACCTGGCCCAGGTTGCGGAGCGGAACCTCTCGGCGGAGGAGCGAATCCGGCTGGTTGACGACGCTTGGGCAGGTGTACACGTTGGCCGTCTCAATGTAGGAGATTACATGGTGCTGGCAGAAGCGCTGAAAGATGATCCCAGCCGGGCGGTAACAGACGAAGTGACCGCTGATTTACGCTACGCGGCGGATTATCTGGTTAACGAGGATGACCGCTCGGGATACCAAAGTTGGATCCGGAAGACATTTGGTCCGGTCGGAGACAAGCTTGGCTGGACGCCGACAGCAAATGAAAGTGAAGAGCGGCGAGCACAGCGCGCTGATCTATTCAACTTAGTGGGCTTGGCTGGCGAGGATCCGAAACTGATTCCAATCTCGCGTGACCTGGTGCAGAAAGCAATGCGCGGCGAGACCATCGATGGCACATTACTGTACCCCGCCACAAGAATTGCAGCCCGCAATGGTGACACGGCGCTGTACAACGAAGTACTTCAGCGCTTGAAAGTTCCTCAGTCTCCGGAAGAATACTTCCGCTGGCTGCGGATGCTGGGGCAGTTCCGGGATCCGGCACTTGTACAACGCAGTCTTGAGTACGCGATTTCCGACCAGGTACGCTCGCAAGATGCCCCGTTCCTTTTCGGTTCGTTGATGGGAAATCCGGCAGCGCGCAAGCCGGCGTGGGATTTCGTTCGGGAGCACTGGCCGCAGGTTCAGGCGAAGCTGACGAACTTTTCCACGGGCGCGATCATAAACAGTGCGGCGCAGTTTTGTGATGCCGCTGATCGCGATCAGGTAGAGCAATTCTTCAAACAACATCCCGCTCCGGGCACCGACCGCACTTTGAAGCAGTCTCTTGAATCCATTAACAACTGCATTGATTTACGCCAGCAGCAGCAAACCAACCTGGCATCCTGGCTGCGAGAACAAACGAGCGCCAGCGGGACGGGCGGTGGAAAGCAGTGAGGAGGTTCTGTTCGTGCTCCCGGCGAGAAAAATCATGAAACATTGACTCGGTGCCGCCGTTGTTACACGCAAGAGAATAGCGATCCGGGGCGAACACGTGCGGAGGCAGACTTGGGGGCGACAGTGCTGCGGTGGTTGCTGAGTGGAAGCAGCGGCAGTTCTTCATGCAGGCCACAGTGCTAGACTGAGGAGAGCGGTCCCCATCCTTTCATATGCCTAGCCGTGCGGCTGTAAAAGGTTCAAAGAGCAGAGGGCATTCCCTCGACCAAGGTCGGGAGATGCTGCGTCGCCAGGCGTGGAGCGATGCCTTTTCTTATCTCTCAACCGCGGATCGCGAGGATGGTCTCGACCCAGACGATCTCGTGGAGCTTGCTCAAGCCGCTCAACTGATTGGCAAGGAATCGGAGAGCGCGGAGCTTTTGGCACGGGCGCACCAAGGCTTCTTGCGGCGAGGCGATACGCAGCGCGCAGTCCGCTGCGCATTTTGGCTGGGCTTTGTTGCGCTGCTCAACGGCGAAGTCGCACAGGCCGGTGGCTGGCTTTCTCGTGCTGAGCGCCTGCTGGCAAGGGAGTCCGACTGTGTGGAAAGGGGTTATTTGCTCCTGCCGACCGGATATCGCTCGGTTCACGGGGGCGATCCGGCTCTCGCGTATGCGACTTTCGTACAAGCTGCGGAGATAGGGACGCGATTTGGCGACAGAGATCTAGCGACGCTAGCGTTGCAAGGGCAGGGCCGTGCGTTAATCCGGCAGGGAGAGATGAGCCGGGGCGTGGCGCTGCTGGACGAAGCAATGGTCGCGGTCACGGCCGGCGAGGTATCTGCTTTAGTTGCGGGCGGAGTGTATTGCAGCGTGATCGAGGCCTGCGGAGAAATTTTCGATTTGCGGCGTGCGCAGGAGTGGACGTCGGCGTTGGAGAAGTGGTGTTCGTCCCAACCAGACATTGTCCCGTACCGCGGGCAATGCATGATACGCCGTGCTGAACTGCTGCAGTTACACGGGTCATGGCCGGATGCTCTGGAGGCGGCGCGGCAGGCAAGTGAATGGCTGTCGAGGCCAATGCCAAAACCTGCGATGGGTGCTGCGCTTTATCGTATAGCGGAACTTCATAGAGTTAAGGGTGACTTCCCTGCAGCCGAGGCGGCGTATCACGAGGCAAGCCGGTGGTCGAGGGCTCCGCAACCGGGCTTGGCACAACTGCGGCTGGCCCAAGGTAAATTGGATGCTGCAAGCGCAAGCATCCGGCGCATGGCGGAAGAAGTAAAAGAGCCTGGAAGCCGAGCCAGAGTTCTGGACGCTTACGTCGAGATCATGTTGGCGGTCAAAGATTTGTCAGCGGCGCGCGTCGCTGCGGATGAGTTGTCGGAAATTGCCCTGCGGGTGCAAGCTCCATTTCTGCGGGCCATCTCATCTCGCGCCCACGGAGCGCTTCTTCTCTCCGAGAACCATCCATCGAAAGCGCTCGACGTGCTCCGAGAATCGTGGCAAACCTGGTGCGAACTAGAAGCCCCGTACGAAGCGGCGCGAGTCCAGGTCCTTATGGCTGTGGCGTACCGCCAACTCGGAGATGAGGATGCCGCCAAACTAGAGTTTGCCTCAGCTCGCAGGGTCTTTGAACGGCTAGGGGCCACGATAGATTTAGCTCGGCTGGACGCTGCAGTTGACCAGCAAGGTTCTCACCCGTCGAACTCATTGACGACGCGCGAAGTGGAAGTTTTGAAGTTAGTGGCATCCGGGGCTACGAATCGCGAGATCGCGCACAAGCTCTCAATCAGTGAAAAGACAGTCGCGCGCCACGTCAGCAACATCTTCATGAAGCTGGACCTTTCCTCCAGAGCAGCGGCGACTGCATATGCTTATCAGAATAAGCTGGTTTGATTCCTACATAGAATTACCCACATGGTCAAAAGCAACGGATGGGTACTGCTGCCGATGCGGCGGGTAGCGGCCGAGTCTAAACTTCAAGCAATGACGGCCCACTCAGGGCCACAGTTGGAGGTGAAGTATGGATAATCCGTACGAACTCGAACGCATACAGACGATTGTTATCGGCGGTGGCCAAGCAGGGCTATCTGTGGGATATCAGTTGAAGAAGCGTGGTCTGCCCTTCCTTATTCTTGACGCGAATGAGCGCATTGGGCACGCATGGAGACGGCGATGGGACTCGCTGCGCCTGTTCACGCCAAGCAGATATGCCGGCTTGCCGGGAATGAAGTTTCCTGGCCGAGGCGATGGCTTCCCGACCAAAAACGAGATGGCGGATTACCTGGAATCTTATGCCAGTCGTTTTGAGCTACCGGTTCGGAACGGCGTGAAGGTGGATCGATTGTCCCGAGAGGGAGACCGCTTCGTAGTGACGGCCGGCAGCCTGCGTTTCGAAGCGGAACAGGTGGTGGTTGCCATGGCTAACTACCAGCAACCGCGTGTGCCTGCTTTTGCGCGAGATCTCGATCGAGCAGTCGTTCAGCTCCATTCCCATGACTACCGGAATCCAGCACAGCTGCAGCCGGGTGGAGTTCTCGTGGTAGGAGCAGGGAATTCAGGCGCCGATATTGCTATAGAAGTTGCGAAGGGTCATCCCACATGGATGGCAGGAAAAGAATCGGGCCACATCCCGTTTCGCATTGAAACGGCGATCGCACGCTTCTTTCTGGTCAGATTGGTCAGATTCTTCGGACACCATATCCTTACGGTGAGGACGCCGATTGGTCGAAAGCTTCGTCCTAAACTGATCTCGCACGCCTCGCCCCTGGTGCGGGTTAAACCACAGGACTTAATCGACGCAGGCATAGAGCGAGTTGGCCGAGTCGCGGGGGTGCGGAACGGCCAGCCCATGCTGGAAGACGGGCGCGTACTCGAGGTGAAGAACGTGATCTGGTGCACAGGGTATCACCCCGGCTTTTCGTGGATTGACCTGCCAGTCTTCGACGAAAACGGGCAGCCAATACACGAACGCGGAATCGTGCAGCGTGTACCGGGCATGTATTTCGTTGGCCTGCACTTTCTTTATTCGATGACATCGGCGACGGTAACAGGAGTGGGAAGGGACGCCGCACGTATCGCCAACGCAATCAAGGCGCACAAGGCGACCCGCAAAAGCGAAAGTGCGAGCCGAGTGCTTTCCGCGGAAGCGGCCTGACTCAAGTAGATTGAACAGATTGGCAGCGGCTCAGCGCATACACTACTGGCATCTTCGGCGAGGCTGATGCCAGCAGTGGCACGCGTTGGGCCTGACGCGCGCGGAAACGGCCTGAGGCCAAGCCC
>JBLNFC010000662.1:0-4983 GCA_050263355.1 Acidobacteriota bacterium | reverse complement strand
GATCGTCGGTGCAGATCGTGTTAGGAACGGTGTGCAGCTCGCGATCCGTAAATATGAAGCCAACCGTGGATTCTTTCCAAATGTCATGGTTTACGCGCAGGATTGTGTAGTAAGCCTTGTGACCCGATAAGGGATCGTACACGGGCACTTTGTCGCTCGGGCGCTTATCGTCCGCGAATAGCCACCCGATAGCCCAGGGACCAATTTTGCCAGTCAGGCGCACCCCATATTCTGGATCCGCGATACGCCGCGTGAATACCAATTGCATGGGCGTATCGAAGTAGCTGGCGTTCTCCTGAAAGAAGGGCCTCTTTTCTGGGAAGAAGACTTCGAACCGCTGATTGACCGTGACTTGTGGATCGTCAGACTCGACTTGAGCGAAATCAGGATTGATGGTCGCATCGAGTACCAAGGCGTCTTTGATGATTACTTTGGAGTCGAGTCCTATGCGGCCTTGCGCGTGAATGTCCTGAAAAAAGGCGTTGTTCGGATCGCGATCATCCAAGGTGCGAAAAGAGCGGAAAGAGGCGTAAGGGATGAACTGCAAGTTGCGCCCGGGCGAAATGTTGAATAGACCATCCGCCTCCGTCTCCTGGCTGAGAAATCCTTGCGCGTTGCTCGTGATGCGCGGATAGAAGGAGTATTCGTTGTTCCGCTTAATATCGCGCTCGAAGAACAGACCCCAGGTCTGTTCCGCGGCCGGAGAGAACCGGAGCGACTTAAACGGGATTTCGAACCATGCAATGTACCCGTTTTCATTCAGCTGAGCGTCTGAGTTCCAAAGCAAATCAAAGGAATAATCTGGCTCGGTTGCATCATTCCAGATACCATCCTGTTGCACGCCCTCGGGGTTGATATAGAAAAAAACACCGTGTTTCTTGTCGTGAAAGGTGTCAAGCACGAACCCGAACTGATCATCATCGTTGATCAACTCGCGACGGCCCAGACGAGCACGAATTTTGTTCGGCTCATTGTCGAAACACAGACAAATCACATACAAATTTTTATCCGTGTACCCGAGGTAGACCTCAGTCCTTTGCGTGATAGGCATTCCATCGTGCGGATCGCGTTGCGTGAAGCCGTCGACCTTAAGCATTTGCCGGCCAAGTTTGGAGGAAACGCGCATGCCGGCGAAATCGCGGATACCCGGTGCTTGTTGCAGGCGCGGAATGTGCAGGCGAGCAAAGGAGGGCGCGCGCTCGACGGCTCCTGTGTTCTCAGAGCGAAGCGATTGTGCAACACACGCCGTTGCAAGCAAGCCTAGTATTGCGACTCGCACAGCATGTTTTATCGACAAAGCCGCACGCAGCTCCTGCCTTCCCACGCAGCACACATATCCAATTCGTTCGGTCTGAGCGGGTGGGCTCCGCTGGCCCACTCCTCCTGTTGCACGCTTTCTCCCAACAAACGTTAACACGGTCTGCTGGAAATGACGGGTGCCGAGGAAGCTATCTGATTGGAAGCAAACGGCAGAGTCTAGGTTCCGAAACGCGCTTAACGAATTGCTCACGAAGGACTGTTACCCTGGATTGAATGAAGGAAGTTCCTGGAAGGCTGATCCGCGCCAAGTAGTCGTGAGATGGAGTTAAAGCGGCGGGTATCGACCAAAATTGAAAGGGCCGTGACATTGGTTATGCTCTAGCCGCCAGCTCCTGCGAGGGAGTTAACAGCGTGGACGCATGTACCGTCACAGCCCCTGATGCGATCACTGCTTTCGCAGTTCCAAACCCCAACTGCTCCTCGCAGAGTCCGTTGGTTTTTTCGGGTCTGGTTGCTTAACGAGTTGCCTCGCTTAGCAGATCACCCAGTCTACTTCGGATCGGCAACGTTTTATTTTCGCCAAACCCTTTCGACCGTCGACGCGAGTGACAGTAAACGTTAGCCTTGTCACTGTCAATGCCGCAGGACTGTGCAACACACGAATTTTCTTCCACAAACTGTGGACGAGATAATGCGTTGGCTGCTTGAGACTTCATTGAGGGGCGAGGCGTTTGGTCCTGCTTTTCCACAGTGCTTTGCACAGAATGACCACTGCACGCGGAACCATCAATGATCTTGCAATGAAGCTCATCTCGAAATAATGTTGCAGGTGAGACCGTGCGAATGTCTGATTTTGTGGCCTATGTCGATGGGGGGTCCCTCGGGAATCCTGGACCGTCAGGAATTGGGGTAGTGTTGGCCGGCTCCGAGCAGGATGCCATCCGAATTGGGAAGTGGATTGGCCGACAGGACAACAACGTGGCCGAGTATCTTGCGCTCTTGGAAGCTCTGCAATGCGCCGTGGCCTTGAGGGCGAAAAAGCTGCACGTTTACTCGGATTCTCAAGTGGTAGTGAAGCAGATGACCGGCGAATACGCCTGTCGAAGTTCCCGCCTGTATTCCCTGAATTGGATCTGCCGCAAGCTGGCGCGCTCGCTGGCGTTCTCCATCTCCCACATTGAGCGGCAGGAGAATTCCGAGGCGAATCAACTGGCTTCCGCCGCTGCGAGGGGCCGCTCGTTTAGTGAGCTGGCCGTGCCCTAATCGCGGGCCCCTGTTGAAAAGCAAAGCCGACCTCCTACTGCACCCAAACGGTCTTGATATTCACAAACTCGTGAATTCCGTGAACACCCAATTCGCGCCCGTGGCCTGACCGCTTTATACCGCCAAAGGGCACGCGCGGATCGGATGCAACCATTTTGTTTAAGAAGACCATGCCGGCTTCCAGTTCGTTAATGAATCGTTCGGCTTCCGATGGATCATTGGTCCACGCGCTTGCCCCCAGACCAAAGCGGCTGTCATTGGCAATCTCGATCGCTTGATCCATATTCTTCACCCGAAAGATCGACGCTACAGGCCCAAAAAATTCTTCCCGGTAGGCCGGGGAATTCTTGGGAACGTTGGTAAGAACCGTGGGAGCGTAATAGTTTCCGGGACGTTTCAACGGCTCGCCACCGGTCAGAAGCTTAGCCCCTGCGCTCACGGTCTTTTTGACGTCCGCGTCCAGAGAAGACACGCCTTCGGCATTCGCCAGCGGCCCGAGCTGCGTAGTTTCCTCGAAAGGATCGCCAATGCGCAATCCAGCCATACGGCTCACGAACTTCTTCTCGAATTCATCGGCAATTGGCTCGGCCACGATGAAGCGCTTCGCAGCTATGCAGGATTGGCCATTGTTCTGAATTCGTGCCTCAACCGCCGTTGCAACCGCCGCATCAAGATCGGCGCTCGGCATCACAATGAACGGATCGCTGCCTCCTAGCTCCAGCACAACCTTCTTGATACGCGTGGCTGCGGAGACACCAACTTCGATGCCGGCTTGTTCGCTTCCGGTAAGAGTGGCGGCCGCAATGCGCGGATCATTCAGAATTCCATCCACCGCACCCGCCCCGATCAGCAGAGTCTGGAAAGCTCCTTCGGGGAAGCCGGCCTTTCGAAAGATTTCTTCAATTTTCAAGGCACATTGGGGAACATTCGAAGCATGTTTCAGCAACCCAACGTTGCCCGCCATCAGTCCCGGAGCTGCGAAGCGGAACACCTGCCAGAAAGGAAAGTTCCAGGGCATTATGGCAAGGATAGGGCCGAGCGGCAGATATCGAATGAAAGTGCGCTTGGCTCCCGTCTCGACAACTTCGTCTGCCAGAAAACGTTCAGCATTCTCTGCATAATACCGACAACCCGTCGCACACTTTGCCGCCTCGGCAACAGCGGCGCGCAACGGTTTACCCATCTCCAGAGTCATCAACCGGCCACACTCTTCCTTTTCCTTTTCCAGGATTTCGGCCGCACCCACCATCATTCGGGCTCGTTCCGCAAACGAAGTCTTTCTGTAACTCCGGAAAGTTGATGTCGCTAGTTGAATCTTTTCCTCGATCTTCGCCGCAGAAAGCGGTTCGAAGGTCTTCAGCACTTCACCTGTGGCGGGGTTAGTGGTGGCAATTGCCATTGTTTCGAAATCCTTTCGGAGGCTGATCAGAGATTCAAGGGAACAACTTGGTAGACCCACACGCGACAAGGTCCGAACAATGCTACTACAAGCACTTGGCGCTCGAGTGTCACATACAAACGGGACTACCCGTTTCCATATCGGGCAGTTTCGATACGATTGGCCATTTAAGTGGCGAACGCACGTGGTTGACCGACCAACGACAGTCCCTCGAGAAGAAAATCCATGCTCAGAGTGGCATCGCGTTCGCTTGCAGCCGAGAAAGCTAAACCGGCATGCGCGATTCATGCGCGACATGCCGGTTTTCTTCAGGTGATCAGCTCTTGATGGTTTTAGTGGACGCGTCCCAATGGACACCTTGCTGGCGGAAGTACGATTCATTCGCCATGTGGCAAGCCAGTGCCGCATGGTGGCCGAAAAGAGCATCCTCAACCACCGGCTTGCGTGAGCGCACGGCCTGGAAGAAGTTCCACAGGTGTGGTTTCACATCATCAAAATCAGGGCCCTTGAAAGTAAGCGATTCCGGCATAGGCCCCTCACCCAACTTGGGAGTGTTCTCCTCACGCCATTTCTTCTCATAAGCCTGGCGCATGGCGTGGGGAAATCCATTGGCATAGTAGCTCGGAGCCGTATCTTTCCCGGATTGCGGTGTAAAGCTCAGGCCAAACTCCGTCATCTCCAGAATGCCCTTCGAGCCCTGGAAGCGATAGGTTTCGGGCATCTCGGTACCCAGGTTCAGGCGCATGTAAACCGGGATATCACCGTATTGGAACAAGCTTGCATGAACATCGGGCATGTTCCTGCCATCCTTCCAGCGCAGAATGCCGCCCATGGCCATGGCGCGCTTTGGTGGCTCGTTCATGCCAAGAACGAACATCATTCCGCTGACAAGGTGCACCAAGAGGTCCCCGGCGACCCCGGTGCCGTATTCCTTCCAGCAGCGCCAGCGAGCAAAAATCTTTGGATCAAAGGGCCGCTTTGGTACTTGGCCTTGCCACGTATCCCAGTCCAGGTTTCCTGGTGAGAGGTCTGGGGGCGGTGGATATTCCCAGGCTCCCGTC
>JBLNFC010000661.1:0-6729 GCA_050263355.1 Acidobacteriota bacterium | reverse complement strand
AAGGCTTTTAGTGGGCCAGCAGATTGCAGTTGGCGACACACTTCTGTGTCTGTAACTCGATTTCTGCTTTCTTAGTACCAGAAAATGCCGTGTCCGGCACGGCGATGATGGCTTGAGGCCCGTCCGCCAGATTGAAACTGCAATGAAAGCTCAGGGTCTGAACGCCACGCTGTTTGCAGGAGGTCTGCGCTAGCGTTGACGATAACGCAGCCCGGTTATCAAATACCGTGTCCGCAAGCTCTTGAGGGATGACTGCAATCGTCATCGGCAGTGGTGCTTTGACGCGCACGAAAAGTTCCTGACCGTCATACTCGGGCGTGAGCAGGTTGTAGACCTTCGGCACTGTGCTCAGCTTGTACTTTTCCTTCACTAAGCGGAACCACTCATATTCCGGCTGCACACAATTGGCAACACAGGACCAGCTGTAGTACTGGATATTGACATCGTTAGGCGAGACAAACACACGTGCCCCTGTGTTGCCTATAAGGGCGCCAATACTTTTGACCAGAACGCGACCGGCATTCCGCTCATCGTGAATGAGCAGGACCATCGGGCGGCCAGGCGGAAGTGCACAGACATAGGTTGTGCTGACGACATGCTCCCGCACACAGCGGAACGACAGCTCTTTCGGTTGCTCGGGATGCTGTTGCGCGGCGTTCCAGTCCTCCATCCAGGTCATAGCAATGGTGACCGGTTGCCTGGCTGAGATATCCACGTGGATGTTTCCGCCATCTGGGCCGGGGCGATATACGCGGCCCGTGTGATAGTCAGAGGGATCGAGTTGAACGGCTTCGCTATTGGCTTTTTGCCAGTCGAATACGCGATCCTGACCCCACGCGGCAGCAGCCAGACTACAAGCCAGTATCAAAGCGATGTACGGTTTGCGCATGTACCCGGATTTGATCGCAGCCGGCAGCTGAAACCAAGCACTATCCACAAAACGTCGTTACGCATGTAATCAAATCGAGCCGCTACCGCGGATTGTTAACGCCCCGCGCGGCTGTCCAGGCTAAGCGGACCAGCTCCGAATTGCGAGATCAGCAGTGCTCCGCCAAGCATGCTCACATTCTTCAGGAACATGATTTGCTGCATCTGCGCCATCATGGGATCACCGATTGTCCAGAACTTGTGCATCATCAGGGTGACAGGGACGAGGAACAGGACCACTAGCCAGGCGCCCAGGCGTGCACGGTATCCAAGAAGGATGCTGAGTCCTCCGGCGAGCGCGAACACGCCAGAGAGGGGAACTGCAACAGAGGCCAACGGCACGCCCTGGCTGGCGGCATAAGCAATAGTCTGGTGCGAAAAATGGCCCAGCGCTGCCATCAAGAAGAGTAAGGAAAACAGCAAGCGTCCAACCACCACAATGAGGGGATTCACGGAAGCGGTCGCGTGAGCCGCCGATTTGCTCCAGAATCCAACGTGATTGCTTACCGGTACAGAGTTAGTAGCCATGTTCATTCTCCTTTTGGCGAAGTCTCCCTAGACCGGGACCCCGCGTTCTATGGTTATAGTCGTCATAACGATAGTCGTCATAACGAATAAGTGATGACAAATCCACCGCGGCGGATGCAGCTTTTCCCCGGCAACTTCCCAGCGTGACGCGCGTCGCCAGCGCCATCGACGGCTTCCGGCGCCGGCAAGTTCTTGTTTCCAGAGGGTGTGTGCAGGACGGCAACGCTGCAAAGACGCAAAGAGGCGCTGCCGGTATTTCACCTACTCCGCCCCTTTCCTAGAGGGAACGAACGGAGTGGCGCTACTATGCCCTTGTCAGCCAACCTGGATTGGGGTGGGTTACGTCCAAGGTAAGTAGCCGCTTGGCTAAGGATTCAGGGTGCTATTACCCGGGGAAGTCGGATCAACAGCAGTCACGCTCGCCCGAGCAAAAAAGCGCAACAATGCCCTGGTGGCGCTGCTATGCGGGGTCGCTCCAGCCGTTTTTCTTTCTTACCAGCGCGCGCCTGACTGGCGTCACTGGATCGTGGGACTCGCGATTGGAGTGGTGTGGGGGAATGCGTTCGAATACGCCTATCATCGATGGCTGCTCCATTGGCCTAAAAGTTTTTTGGGGCGCGGTCATCTTGAGCATCACCGCACGGCAGGAGGCGCAGAGCAGGTTGAGCACATCACGTTCGGTCGTAATCCGCTCAATGTTGTCGCACTGTTTCTGGGCAATGGGATCCTGCTTTTTCTCCTTCAGTTCTTTTTGAAGCTCCAAATTGCACCGGGTGTGCTGATTGGCTGGGCGGTGTATCTCATCGTCCTTGAGGAGATCCACTGGCGTCTGCACATGGAGACTTGGCTGCCACCCGGATTGGGTTTCGCTCGCGCGTATCACCTTTCCCACCATGACACTCCTAACACGCGTTACAACGTCTTCTTTCCGCTTTTCGACTTTCTATTCGGGGACAACAAGCTTCCTGCGAATGCTCTTGTAATGCCGTCGGATCCGAGTCAGTCTTCGCGCTGAGCAGTTTTACCAATCTTGACGGACTCTTTACACACAAACTCACGCGAGCTCCAGCTACACTGCGCGCAGCTGAATCAGGATCTGCAACAGCAACGGCAACAATGCCCAGTTGATGCCTCTTGAAACTTCTCCAGACGAGGTGACGACGCAAGTCAGTTCGATTGCTTCAGCTCCAGCCAGAATCGGACCGGTCGTGCTAACCCCGAATGCCTGGGGGATATGCGGCTGTCATGCTGAATGATTTGAATTGATGAGCCGATACTTCTCTTGCAAGAGTGGACGCAAACGCGATAGCACGCTGCGGAAAGAGGACGCGTCCTGGGGAACGCGTCCTCTCCCGAAGCGCCGATTCTACTCTTTCCAGAACCGGCTAGGGGTGCAACTCAATGACGCCAAAACGTCCTTGGCTGTAATTCTCAGGACCGGCGGTAAAGAACAGCTGATTGGTAGCGCCGTTCACAGGAGAACCCTTTCCGAAGTCGAGTCCCCACAGCTGGTCAATCACGATTTTGCGGCCGTGTGTATCCTTCAGCGTGCCGAGGAACTTTCCAGTCTCGGCATCGAAGGCGTTGATCATTCCATTAGGCAAGTTGTTACCCACGAGGAGTGCATTGCTGAATTTGCCGAAGTTGGCGGGGGCCAGGGCAAGTCCCCAAGGCTGATTCAAGGGACCATTCGTAATCAGGCGCTTGACGAAGTTACCGAATTCGTCGAACACGTCGACCACCCCGCCCGGAACATCGGTCGGACTCGCGAAGGTAACGAACACCTGCTTGCCAATCACGCGTATGCCGTAAGGAGTGAAGTTGCCGGGAACCTCGGGATCAGTGAAGGTGAATATCGGATTAAACTTGCCGTCGTAGACGTCGACCTTGCCGCCGGCAGCATCGGCAGCGTAGATCCAGTTGATGTCAGATGCGATGGCTAGCCCAGTGTAGACCGCCCCCGATGTTGGTTGGTGAGGCGCGAGAATGGCATGGGTGAGATCCACTGTCGGATTCCAGCCGCTTATGGTGCCATCCAGCGTGGCGAAGATGAACAACGCAGGCCCAGAAAGATCATGCGCTTTGACTACGAAGTCCTGCGAGCCGTTGAACGCAATCCCCGTGGGCGAGCCTGGACCCTCGCCAGTAGCGGAGGGAATAGCGACGACGAGTTGTTGCGGCACTCCTTGGGCATTGTAAAGAGTGGAGAGTCCGGTGACCTGGTCACTCACCCAGAAGGGAGAAGCTGCTGCGGATGTGAGTCCCCAGGCATTCACCAGATGGGGATCGTTGTTGGGTGCTTTGCCTGGTTGATTGCTGGTTAAAGTGTGAACGTCGTATTGCGCGAAGGCAAGTGTTTGTAAACCGAACAGCGCTGCCAGCATAACCGCTGCGAGCGTGAGATTGCGACTGAATGGGCGTTGCATGCTGGAAATCTCCTTTTGATGCGATGTCTGCGATTTTTCGAGACAGGGCGATGCACGACTCTGCTGGTGGCGGGAATCAACTGAGAAGAATCGTAGGATCTGGCGGGAAGGGAATTGTCGTCAGGAGGTCATAAACGTGTAAAAAGTGAGTGCGCCTGTATTACCGTGCGTGCAGAAATGCCGCCGAGCATTCACAGCATTCACGGTTGCGGATGCGTCATGTTCTCGGGACGTACGAGTTGGTCGAATTCTTCTCCGGTCAAATAACCCAGTTTTAACGCGGCCTCGCGCAGGCTGCTGTGTTCCACATGCGCGGTGTGGGCGATCTGTGCCGCTTTGTCGTAGCCGACCTTGGGAGCAAGGGCGGTGACGAGCATCAGCGAGTTCTTGACGTACCACTCCACCTTGGCGCGGTCCACTTCGATTCCCTTAATCATGTACTCGACGTAGCCGTGACAAGCGTCAGTGATCAGAGTGACCGAATGCAGAAAGTTATAGATGATGACCGGCTTGTAGACATTCAGTTCGAAGTTTCCTTGAGAGCCGGCAAAGCCGACAGCTGCTGTTGCGCCGTGAACCTGCGCGCAAACCATGGTCATCGCTTCGCACTGGGTAGGATTCACTTTGCCCGGCATGATTGAGGATCCGGGTTCGTTCTCCGGGATGGTGAGTTCTCCCAAGCCACAGCGCGGGCCCGAAGCCAACCAGCGAATGTCATTGGAAATCTTCATCAAGGACGCTGCTAGTGTTTCCAGCGCGCCCTGTGCGAAAACAATCTCATCGTGTGCGGAAAGAGCGGCAAACTTGTTGGGATGCGAGCGGAAGGGAAGACTGGTGAGTTCTGCGATCTTCTTGGCCGCACGCTCCGCGAATTCCGGATGAGTATTGAGGCCGGTACCCACAGCAGTTCCGCCGATGGCTAAATCGTAGAGACCCTGCAGCACTTGTTCAAGGCGGGCTATGTCGCGATCGAGCAGACTGGCCCACCCGCCAAACTCCTGCCCGATGGTGAGAGGCACGGCGTCCTGAAGGTGGGTACGTCCGATCTTTACCACGTCTTGAAACTGCTGCGCCTTGGCCGCAATGGCGTCGCGAACCTGCTTCACGGCCGGAATCAAGGCGTTCTTCACGCGTTCTGCTGCCGCAATGTGCATCGCCGCAGGAAATGTGTCGTTCGAAGACTGGGACATGTTGACGTGGTCATTGGGATGGACCGGCTTTTTCGATCCCATCTCTCCGCCTGCGATCTGAATCGCACGGTTCGCGATGACCTCATTCACATTCATGTTGGTTTGCGTGCCGCTGCCGGTCTGCCAGATGCGAAGCGGAAACTGATCATCGAGTTTCCCGTCGATCACTTCATTCGCAGCTTGCACGATCAAGTGGGCCTTATCCGCAGAAAGCTTGCCCAGATCCTGGTTCACCAAGGCACATGCCTTTTTAAGGAGTCCGAAGGCATGGATCAACTCGGGGGGCATGGTGTCGCGTCCGATATCAAAGTGCAAGAGCGAGCGCTGCGTCTGAGCTCCCCAATAGACATCTGCCGGGACTTCGATCTTCCCCATGCTGTCGGACTCGATGCGAGTGCGAATCGGTTGTTCCAGAGAGGTTGCCATGGTCTTCCTGAGTGATCCGGAATTAAATGCCGCGAAAATTATAGCAACGGGGGATGCCAACGACTGTGATCTCACTTTAACGGACTGGGATGTGGGCTCGAGCACTGCTGATTGTGATGCAGCGGATAAGGCCTGAAACTGCATGCTAAAATCGAGGGTTCATCAGCGGACTTGGGACTGAAGTGTGTCTCACCCATGTTGCGCAGGCAGGACGCACGTTGCCAATCCTCGACGAAATTCCCGACACCCTTCCGCGGCGCAAGACGAGCTCGCGACCGCAAAATTGGGCGGACGTTCTCGTGATAGGGGCAGGTCCGACGGGGTTGGCGTGTGCCATTGAAGCGCAGCGCATCGGTCTGCGCGCACTCGTGTTGGACAAAGGCTGCCTCGTAAACTCATTGTTCCACTACCCGGCTAACATGACGTTCTTCACCACGCCGGAACTGCTGGAAATAGGCGAGATACCTTTCGCCTCGGCAAACATGAAACCTACACGCCAAGAGGCCCTCGAGTACTACCGGAAGGTTACAGAAAAATTTGATCTGAAGGTCCTGCAGTATCACTGGGTGAAGACGGTTACGGGTGAAGATAACCGATTCCGTGTAACCGCGACGGACCGTACCGGCGGCATTCATGATTTCGAGGCACGGAAGATTGTCGTCGCCACTGGGTACTACGACTTGCCGAATATGATGTCAATCCCTGGTGAGGATCTGGCGAAAGTCAGTCATTACTATCACGAACCACATCCGTACTATGACAGTGACGTGCTGGTTATCGGAGGAAAAAACTCCGCGGCAATTGCTGCCCTGGAACTATGGAGACATGGCGCCCGTGTGACCATGGCGTACCGTGGGGCGGCCATGCATCCTAATGTGAAGTATTGGATTAAGCCGGACATTGAAAACCGCATCAAGAATCGCGAGATCATGGCGTATTTCAAAAGCTGCGTGACGGAGATCGGAATTGATTACGTCAACCTGCAGACACCCGAGGGCGCAGTCCGGCTGGAAAATGATTTTGTCTTTGCCCTGACCGGTTATCACCCGGATTATGATTTTCTGCAAAGCCTGGGAATCGAACTATCGAAAGAGCAATGCCGGCCAGTATGTGATCCGGAAACTCTGGAAAGCAATGTACCCGGCATCTACGTCGCAGGCGTTATCGTGGCTGGGGCCATGACCAGTGAGATATTTATTGAAAATGGGCGGTTTCACGGAAAACTGATCGCA